>JBMZCU010000271.1:0-4786 GCA_049613705.1 Pseudomonadales bacterium
GCTTGGATATCACCAACGGGCACCCCGTGATGACCTTTGCGCACCAAAAAGCGGAAAATATTTAAGCGTGTCTCGTGACCGAGTTCAGCGAGACACTTGGCGGCGATTGCAGTTTGCATCTAAGGTTCCAACTCTCATTTTGAGCTCGCATTCTGGCACAGCCTTCTGGGGAGTCAAGGGAGCGCATTGAGCAGCACAGCGCAAGAGAGCCAATCTGATAAGCTGGCGTTCAGCGACTGGTCGCTTTAATCAGATGACTTGCCCGTTTACGACATTCCCATTGTGTACGCCGTGACCATACTTTATATCTAGAACGCTTAATTTTTACTCACAGGGCGCTCGTCGATAAGCAGTAACGCAATGCCCAACATAAATTTGCCCTCAAGGCTAAAACTCGCATACAGTGTACGCTGCGGACTGATCACCAATCAGCTTGGAACAGCTTCAAGCCCTGAGACTGCATGAAGATTGTATTAAACAATAACAAAAACCAGTCGTCGGTTAAGGATAAACTGCGACACATTGAGACACGCAGGTAACCTAATGAACATGACTGTTTCCGCCCGCATCGGCGGTGGCTTTGCACTCCTCGTCCTACTCTTGCTGATTATCAGCGCCACGTCCTTTCGCAGCTTGGGTATGGTCGATCGCCAACTCGCGGTGACCACCGAGCAAATAACCCCGATAATCGTGCGCAGTGCTGAAATGTCACTTTCCCTACTCTCATCCAATAAATCGGTCCTGCTCTTTATGGATGTCAGCGAGCCGGAGGCCTTAGACGCCCAGAGCGCGAGCTTTGAACAGCAGCAAACAAACTATCTCGCGCAGCGCGAAGCGTTACAGCAACTAGCGGCCACCTACCCTACTGTGACCGATATCCTGACTCAGTTGGACGGTCACGCCAGCAGCTACTTCGAAACAGCGCAACAGGCGCTGAACCTGCACCGCCAAGAACTCGAAGTAGAGCAGATGCTCTCGCAGGCCGTGCTCGCGCTCAACAATGAAATCCGCTTTTACAAAGCCGACATCGATTTACTGGTCACCTACGGCCTCCCTGAAGAGCAGAGCGGTGGACGCGAGTTAAAGACCAATCTCGAAGCCATCGAAGGCGAGTTTAAGTCGCTGCTCGCCGCAACCCAACTGGATCAAGTGACCCCTATCGTCGAATCTTTTGCCACCGAGGGATACGGCTTTAGCTTGCTGGGTATGCGTACCCGGCTCGACGGCTTGATCAAAGGTGGCAGCGAGATCGCCGCCGACCTGACCAAATTTATGGACGCTATTCAAGCCTCGGCTACGGCACCTGATGGTGTGACGGCACTCAAACAGCGCCAAATTGAAGCACACGATGCACTCAAAGCAATGATAGAAAAGCTGTCAAACAGCGCCAACAGCAGCAGCGCAGCACTTGATGAGCTAATGCGCGGCGCCCAGCAAATTGCCGCCCAAGTTAAGGCGGACACTGACAACCAAGTGCAGCGCAGCCAGCTTATCGACGTTGTTATCAGTATCTTCTCAGTGATTCTAGCGGCAGTGATAGGCCTGTGGGTTAGCCGCAATATTCGCAACTCACTAAAACGTATTATCTCGGTACTGCGCCAGATAGCCGACGGTGACTTGAGCCGTCGCGTCGAAAAAATAAGCCGTGATGAATTTGGCCAGCTCGCCGGTTATGTCAACGAGCTCGCCGACAAGCAAGAGCAGGTCATTCGCCAAATTCACAGCGCCGCCGATGAGATCAACCACTCAGCAGTAGAGGCATCCGAAGTTAGCAGCCGCACCGATCAAATGATGACCGAGCAGCAGCAGCAAACAATACAGGTTGCCGCGGCGATCCAAGAAATGTCCACCACCGTCGCCAATGTCGCCCAGAGCGCCGAGCAGGCGCAGAGCGAGGTTCAGCACATCGATGAGAGCGCGCAGAACAACCGCCAGCTAATGGAGCAGAATGTGCGCCAAGTTAGCAGTTTAACGACAGAGATTGAGCGCTCTGCAGGTGTCATCAGCCAGCTGCACAACGACACTGTCGACATCGGCAAGATCCTTGTGGTTATCGAAGAAATCGCCGAGCAGACCAACTTACTCGCGCTCAATGCCGCGATCGAAGCCGCGCGAGCCGGCGAGCAGGGCCGAGGCTTTGCTGTGGTCGCCGACGAGGTGAGAACCCTCGCCAGCCGGACGCAGAACTCTACCCAAGAGATTCAGGCGATGATAGAGAAGCTGCAAAAAGGCGCCAAAAACGCGGTCGACATTATGCAGAGCAGCCAGGCACAAGCACAGAGCAGTTTAGAGCAGACCAACCTGGCCGGTGACTCTCTTCTAGCCATGGTCGAACAGCTCGATCAAGTGAAGCAAAAATCCATTGAGATTGCCGCGGCGGCAGAACAGCAAAATGCCGTGAGCAGCGAGATTTCTAAATCGGTACAGCAAATTGCTACCGCTGCAGAACTCGGAGCCCAAGAGGCGCAAACCAGCGCGCGCGGCAGTGAGACACTGGCGCTACTGGCGCACCGCCAGAAAGAAGTGGTCAGCCAGTTTACCTTGAGCTAGGGTCAGAGGTGATCTGGCAGCATTTCTAGGTGTAAACTATCAGCGCCTGGGCCGTGTTGACGCAGCCCGGCGCAAAAACCTGCACCTCGAGAACCGCTACACTTAGGTCACAGCATTGAAGTTAGACGATAAAGACAAGCGCCTGCTCGCACTGCTGCAGCGCGATGCACGCACCTCCACCGCGCAGCTTGCGCGCGAAGTACACTTGGCACGCTCTAGCGTACAGGCGCGCATTGCGCGGCTCGAACAGCGCGGTGTCATCACCGGTTACCACGCCGCCCTCGATCAAGCGCTACTACCCAGTGCCGTGCGCGCACGGGTAGCCGTTACCGCCAGTGGCGCCGAACAGGGAGAACTCATTGCGCAACTTTGCGAGCTACCCTGCGTCAACTGCTGCGAAAGTGTCAGTGGTGAGAGCGATATTTTGCTCGAGATTTGCACCGCCAGCACTGAGGCTTTAGAGCAAGTGGTCGATCACATCAATCGCCTGCCAGGGGTTGAACGCACCCAGTCGAGCATCGTGCTCAAGCGCTACTGCTGAGCGCAGTCGCGCAGCAACAGCGCCGCCAGCTCCTTGTATATTTTGGCGCAAACCATGGCTGTCATCTCGTTGATATCCAGCTTGGGGTTGTACTCGACGATGTCGGCGCCCACCACAGGGACATCAATTTGATGCAGCACTTGCAACACCTCGCGCACACTTAAACCGCCAGGCTCAAAGTGCGACACACCGGGAGCGTAGGCGGGGTCCAGCGCATCCAAGTCGAAGGAAATATACAGTGGCCCCTCTAGGTTGAGCGGTGTATCTACGCACCAGTTTTTCATCTCGTGCACTTCCACACCAAACTGCTCAGCTTGATCCGCCTGATGACGATTCAGGGTGCGAATACCCAGCTGCACTAACCGCGCGGCAAACTTACCCTCCATAATTCTGGCAAAAGGGCAGCCGTGGCCGTGTTTGTTGCCATCCTGGTTGTCGTAGAGGTCGGGGTGGGCATCAAAATGCAGAATCGTCAAATTGTCGTGCCGCTCAGCCAGCGCCTTCACCACGGGGAAAGTAATTGAGTGGTCGCCACCTAGCGTCAGGATCTTACTGCCGCTGTGTGCAAGCTCTGCACAGCGCCTCTCGATCTCTGTGAAAGCTTCTGCATCGCTATCCCAATTCACGGCATCTACCCACTCTAGCCGCGCGTCCTTGGCCACATCAATGCCAGACTCACTAGTCGTGTTAGCAGAGCCATTCATCAATACACGGCGAATAATCGGCGGCGCCTGCGCGGGGCCGCGCAAATGTGATGAATTAAAATCTAATGGCACACCGAGTACACTCACACTGCGATACATACACCTTCTCCTGTCAAAAGGTAAAAGGATGCGCTAATTGGCCCTGCGGTAACAGCGGCAAAGCGCGGATATTCAGCGCACTTTCCGGCGATTCGACGGTGAGCCTCAGCACCGACCAGAATTTATTGTATACACTGTGTATTCTTGGTAGATTCTATGTTTTCAACTCTCAGGTAAGCATCCATGACAACTCAGATAAGCAGCGCCTTTCAGGCGTGGCAAGCCCCTGCTAACTTCCTGACAATCAACACGTTAGATTGCCACACTGGCGGCGAGCCGCTGCGCATCATCACCGACGGTTTTCCCGTGCTAGAGGGAGCAACCGTCCTAGAGAAGCGCCGCTACTGTATGGAGCACTTCGATCACTTGCGCACCGCGCTGATGTTCGAACCGCGCGGTCACGCCGACATGTACGGCGCGCTGGTCACCGAGCCCGAGCGACCGGACTCACACTTCGGCGCTATTTTTATCCACAACGAAGGCTACTCTACGATGTGTGGACACGCGATTATCGCGATGAGCAAATTCGCTGTGGAGTCCGGCCTAGTACCCAGCACAGGCGAGGTAACCGAAGTGCGCATCGACGCGCCCTGCGGCTTGATCACCGCCTGGACCAAACAAGATGCGAGCGGCCAGGTTACTGAGACAACCTTCGACTGCGTGCCCTCTTTTGTCGCCCAGCGCGATGTTGAAGTCACCCTGCCCTCCCTTGGTAAGCTTCGCTTTGACCTCGCTTACGGCGGTGCCTTCTACGCTTACGTCAATGCTGCCGATACCGGTCTTAGCTGTGACAGCGCCCACTACGAGCAGCTGATTTCTCTAGGCCGCGAGATCAAACGCGCCGTCAGCGAGCAATTCGATATCCGCCACCCCTTTGAGGACGACTTGAGTT
>JBMZCU010000272.1:0-4780 GCA_049613705.1 Pseudomonadales bacterium
CTATTTGACGCAGGTGCGAAGTTGCCAGCCGGACTGGTTGGGGCGACAGAGATTGCCGTTAATACTGAATCACGTGATACAGGAGCAGCCATAATTAACTCTCATAGATATGAACTTAGTTATTTATAGCCATTGCTAGCAATTTCGATGCCAAGCTAGAAGTGCGACGCTCTTCGTGCAAATTGTTGCTGAGAAGCTTCGTCAATCATCTTCTGTGTTGCTTTGTCCGCAGCCGCTAGCTCCTCCTCTTTAAACTTATCAACTAAAGAGCCAACTGCCTTGTGCCTAGCGTACGTTTTAGTCCAAAACTCTCGCACTTTCTCCAGATGCTGCTGATTGACCTTCATCGCAGCCTTGTGCTGCACGATTGCACTGGAAACTTTCGCTAGAAATGCCTGATAGGTAGTCATGCTTTGAATACTGATACCTTGACTGCACGCCTGCTGATACTGACGCTGATACTCATCAAGGTAACTTTCTAGCTGCTGCAACTGCACCTGATCCGTTTGCACGCGTTGCACATGTTGAGCCAAGAACTGATCTGCCTGCTGCTTTTTACGCGCCTCGAGATCAAGCACGACCTTCATCCGTTTTGAACGTGGCTTTTTCATCCAGGAACCTGCGCGCTAGCTGCAATATTTGGCTCTGGTGGCTGCAGCGCGATATGAAGCCATTGCTGGCTCTCTTTAAGATCTGCGGTCTCACGCAGCCCCTGTTGTAGGAATTTACGCATAGTCGGCATCGAAGCGATAGCAGCATCTGTATCAGCATCACTTCCAGCAACATAGGCACCGATAGAAATCAGATCCTCGTTTTGACTGTAACGCGAGAACAGCTGCCTAAAACGCATAGCCGCCGCCAAGTGATGCTCATCAACAATCTGCGGCATAGCACGACTGATTGACGCCTCTATATCGATCGCTGGGTAATGCCCCTGTTCGGCCAAGCTTCTGGAGAGTACGATGTGTCCATCCAGAATTGCCCTGGCAGCATCCGCGATAGGATCCTGCTGATCGTCACCTTCTGAAAGCACCGTGTAAAAAGCGGTAATTGAACCCTCGCCACGCTCGTCATTACCTGCGCGCTCGACCAGTTTGGGCAGTTTAGAAAATACCGAAGGCGGATAGCCCTTAGTGGCAGGGGGTTCACCAATCGCCAGTGCAATTTCACGCTGAGCCTGCGCATATCGCGTGAGTGAATCCACAAGCAACAGAACACTCTTGCCCTTAGCCCTATAGTACTCAGCAATTCGGGTGCACAATTGAGAAGCGCGCAAACGCATCAAAGGCGAATCATCGGCGGGAGATGCAACTACAACAGAGCGCGCCAACCCCTCCTTGCCCAAGTTATGCTCAATAAACTCTTTAACCTCACGGCCACGCTCACCGATCAGGCCCACCACCGTTATGTCGGCATCTGTGGCGCGAGTCATCATCCCCAACAGTACAGATTTACCTACGCCAGAGCCTGCAAAAAGACCAATCCTCTGCCCTTTACCGACTGTAAGCATAGAGTTGATAGCACGAATACCCACGTTCAGTGGCTCGCTTATCGGGTAGCGGTTAAGCGGATTAATAGTTTCACCGGCAAGTGATACTCGCCCTTCGATATCAAGCTCACCGAGGGTATCGAGCGGCTCACCTACACCATTGATGACACGCCCTAGCAAGCCATCACCAACCGGCACCTCTCGAGAAGCCCCCAACGGCACAACCCTGGCACCTGCAACCAAGCCCTCAACAGGCTCTAGCGGCATCAGGAAAATACTGTCGCCGGCAAAGCCGACAACCTCGGCCTCGATACCGGTATACTCGTCGAGTATAATTTCGCAGTTATCACCAATCGCCACTTCTAGACCACGCGCCTCAATCGTCAAACCGATTAGGCGCACGATATACCCCTCTATCTTGGGTGCGGGGGCTGTAAAGGGCTTATTTAGCTTACCCAGCTGATCAACTAAGCTCATGCGGCCTCGATTTTATGGCTATTCGGTAGACTGATTGTGCGCCATCGCGTCAATTTTTTCATCGTTTAGACGCACATAAAGCTCATCTACGACATCACGAAAACGACTATCCAGCTGAAATTCAATTTGGCTCGCGCCGGTCTTAATTGAACAACCACCGCGTGAGACCTCATCATCAGCCACAACCTCCCAAGCCTCAGCATGCCGCTTAGGAATAATACTCTGCAAATGCTCTTTATCGAGTGGATTAACATTGATGAGCACGCTCTCGCTCTGGCGAGGCAGCAGCTCTATGGCACGATTGAATGCCTTGAGGACAATATCGGGATTGGCTTTTACTTCGAAGTCAATGACAGCAGCGGCAACGTGCTCCGTCATTTCAACAAGCTGTTTACACAGCATATCTTGCTGTTGAGCAATTGGCTTTTGCAGCGAATCTATCGCCGCCCGCAGCAGCTCAAGCTGCTGATCTATCGCAGCTTGGGAGCGCTCTAGCCCCATCTGCTCTCCACGTGCCTGACCTTCACTTTCACCAAACGCGTAGCCATCTTCTTTGCCTTTGGCAAAACCTTCTTCATACGCCTGCTCGCGAATCGCTTCAATATCTGCAAGCGTCATATGCGCAACAGTATCAACCTCGTCCTCAAGCACGGTCACATCAGCCTGATCCTCGACCACTTCGAGCGTCTCTAGGCCAACCACGTGACTACTACCGACCTCAGGCAGTATCCAAGGCGAAAAACTCAGCGCCTCGCCCTGTTCTGATGCTCTTATACGGATAGGTACCTTATCAGACATCTAACTTTGACTCGCCTCGTGTAAATACACTCACTGGGTTAGACCATATCATCGCCGCCGCCGAGCATAATTTCGCCCGAGTCAGCTAGACGGCGCGCAATTGCCAGAATATCTTTCTGCGCCGCCTCTACATCACTCATTCTCACAGGCCCCTTGGCCTCGAGCTCATCTTTCAGTAGATCTGCAGCACGCTTAGACATATTGCGGAAAATTTTATCTTGCAGCGTTGCATCCGCACCTTTAAGCGCAATGACTAGCTGATCGGTTTGTATCTCTCTCATCATGACCTGGATTCCGCGATCATCGATGTCTATCAAGTTTTCAAACACAAACATCATATCGGCAATCTGATCGGCCAGTGACTCATCAACCTCGCGGATACCGCCCATCACCTCTTCTTCAAGGTTACTGTCGATATAGTTCATAATATCGGATGTCTGTTTCAAGCCGCCCAAGGTTTGCGAGGACTGTCCGCTGCCACCACTGAACTGCTGCTCGAGCATATCATTGAGTTCTTGCAACGCCATCGGCTGAATACGATCGAGAGAGGCTATACGTAAAATAATATCTAGGCGCACCTTGTCATCAAAATAAGACAGGACACTGGCCGCCTGATCAGGATCGATATAAGAGATAACAACGGCTTGTATTTGCGGATGCTCATAGCGGATCAGTTCAGCCACTTGCAATGGCTCCATCCAACGCAAGGTATCCAAGCCAGAGGTATTTGTGTTCATCAAAATGCGATCGATCAGGGTTTTCGCCTTTTCATCGCCCAGCGCCTGGTTGAGCATTCGCCTGATATATTTATCGTTGTGGATCCCGATGCCCGTCTGGTCGCTGACAACGTGCATAAAATCGGAAATAACAGATTCGACACTGGTTTGCGCTACGTTGTCCAATTGAGACATAGCCACACCGATTTTTTGCACTTCCTTGGGCCCTAAGTGACGCAAGATTTCGGCAGCATCTTCCTCGCCGAGACTAATCATCAAAATCGCGGCTTTCTCAATGTCGGTCAGTTCGACTTCTACATCACTCATCGTCTTTCACCCATTGCTTCACCGCCTGTGCAACCCTTGCTGGATCTTCGGCAATCATACTACGCACCGCGTTCACCTGATAGTCAAAGCTCTCGTTTGGCGTAGGCAACAAGCCATCTGAACGCCCGCCAAAAGTCACGGAGTCATCGGAAATATCTTCTGAATTAAGCCCTTCCAGTTCGGCGGCAACATCACCAGCCGCACCTAAGCTCATCGGATCATTGGCAGTACCTGAGGCTGCCAAATTTTTGAGAATAGGGCGCAAGATACCAAACACCATCAACAACAAGAAGAGCGCGGTACCCACCTGCTTGACGATATCCCAAACCCACTGCTGCTTCCAAATCGGAATTTCTTCATCAATTAACGGCACCTCTGGTACAAACGCCGTATTGATCACACTCACCACATCTCCACGCTGCGCCGAATACCCCACTGCACTTTGCACAAGTACACGTAAACGCTCTAGCTCTGCAGGTGTCCAGGTTTTCTTACTGACCTCTCCATCTTCACCGGCGACATCCAAATCGTCTACCACAACAGCGACTGTCACACGACTCACACGACCCATCTGACGTTGTGTGTAAGAAATACTTCTATCAAGTTCAAAGTTACGTGTCGCCTGCTTCCTTGAACTTCCTGGCTGCCCGCCACCGCCGGCCCCATTGCCACCGGTCGCAACCTCGGGCACATTACTCGGCCCCGGAGGCTGATTCGACAGCGCACCTGGCACGCCTTCAGGCGGCTTTGCACCAACGCGATTTTCATCTAGCGTCTGTTCACTTCGCAGCGCAGGTAAATCTGGGTTGAACAATTCCTCGGTTTGTTCAACCTTCGTGAAATCGATCTCAGTAGAGACTTCCGCCCTAAAGCGCCCCTGCCCAACAACTGGCAGCAAAATACCATTTACACTGTCGAGTAAGCTCTGCTCAACTTTTTTGGAATATTCATACTGGCGACCAGCCAGCAACAG
>JBMZCU010000273.1:0-4775 GCA_049613705.1 Pseudomonadales bacterium
AGCGCCAATCCTTAGCCGGATCTGCTTGAATCACATCTTGTACCCGGTGCACTTTAGTGTCCAAATGATTGCGGCAGGTCAGCCACACCGAACTGGCAGGCTCGCGACCACCACGGCGGCTAAACAGGACTAAGCTTCTGGCAATTTCAGCGGCACATCTCACACCGCAGTGCTGCTCAACCATGTAAAGCGCTAAATCTATTCCTGCAGTAACCCCCGCGCTGGTGTACAAATTCTCATCTTGCACAAACAACCGGTTATCTTGAACACTTGCACAAGGTGACACGCGCTGTAATTCTTCGAGGTGACTGTGATGTGTGGTACACGCCCTGCTCTGTAGTAGATCTGCATGCCCAAGTAGCAGTGCGCCAGAACAAACACTGATCACCTTATCGAAGGCTTGGTAGCAGTCGAGCCAATCCACTACTTCTCGCATCAACGGTGTGGAAAAATCTAGATTTAACCCCTCTAACCCTGGTATCAACAGCCAACTGTTCGCAGGAATACGCTCGGGCATTGCAGCCACATTAACCGATAACCCCATCCCCGATACAACCGGGCTAGAAGGGCCGAAGAACTTCAACTCAAAGCTCTCCGGTGCATAGCGATTAGCGAAGTTAAACACTTCAGCTGGGCCGACCATATCAAGCATTAGCATCTGGGGTAGCACCAGCACCCAGAGCGTTACAGGCTCACTTTTCAACGGCATAGCCCTTACGCCGCAACTTCAGTATTAACTTATCTAAGCGCATGTTGATCATCAGCCCCAGCATCACTAGTGATATCCCTATCAGCTGTGTGTCACTTACCTGCTCATCCAATAGCCATGCCGCACTTGCAATCCCCACAACAGGCACGCCTAGCGTCAGAGGAGCTACCTGACCTGCCGGATAATGACTGAGCAAGTAACTCCACAGGCTATAACCGAGTATCGTTGCGATAAGCGCCAGATAGAGCAGTGAACCTGCCGATGTCAGATTTAAATTCTGCAGTGTATGCCACACCAGCTCTGGCCCTTCAAAGAGCAACGAGCACATTAAAAAAGCGGCTGCAGAAATCCACGAAGAGTGGATCACTAAACGGACATCTGCACGGTAACCTCGTTGAGCAATTTTTCGCGTTACCACATTACCTAATGCCCAGCTAGCAGCAGCTACTAAGGTCAAAGCAAAGCCCAAGACCGTCATACTTTCTACGCTACCGGAAGAACCGATAACAACCAGGCCAGCACCCGCCACCACCATGGCCACTAACTGATGGCCCCTTACGGTTTCAGACAACAAAAATACTGAAAATATAATCGTTAGTAGCGCCTGGGACTGTAGCACTAACGATGCAAGGCCTGCCGGCATACCTACGGCCATTGCGGTAAATAAAAAGGCAAACTGCGCAAACCCTATTGTCAACGCGTAAGTAACCACCCACTGCCATGGCATTTGTGGACGCCCGATAAACCAGCACCCGAGCAGGGCAACACAGAGAAAACGCAATGCACCCATCAAAATTGGTGGCATTCCCTCTAAACCCCAGGCGATCACGACAAAGTTCACACCCCAAACCACAATAATGACCAGCCCTAAAAGGCTATCCTTAAAACGCATCTCTTCCCTTCACGTTAGTTCTGAATAA
This sequence comes from Pseudomonadales bacterium, assembly GCA_049613705.1. Lineage (GTDB taxonomy): Bacteria > Pseudomonadota > Gammaproteobacteria > Pseudomonadales > Balneatricaceae > Rs1. The sequence goes on from JBMZCU010000273.1 coordinate 1,630, forward strand.
TAAATCACAAGTGCGAATTGCACTTAACTTGGTAAGCTATAAATAATAATTTGGCAAACCATCTCGCCGCGCAAGAGATAAATGGAAGGCGGTGAACTGCTATCTTTTATAGGCTTGCTCCCTTTACTGAAGCGACGAGCGCACGGTGTAGCGCCATTGCGACAGGCCGGTGGATAGAGTCCTGCTGAGCGGGGTAATTAGCAAGATAATTGCCGTTTTTAAAATTTTGCTCTGGCCTCACTGGACGCAACTGGAAAGCGCCACCACAGTTAGGGCAAACCTCCTCTAAGAGCGTCACACAATCGCGGCAAAACGTGCATTCAAAACTGCAAATAAACGCATCTTTACTGCTTGGCGGTAAATTAATGGCACAGTGTTCACAGCGCGATCTAAGCTCTAACATCCCAGGCATCCTCCGGTTCTCAATCACAATGATTCTACGCCGTTATCCACCAATGCAACATGTCTGCTGTTCACCTATTACATGGTCAAAAAGGACATGAGGTCAGCCTCTAGCTACAGCCACTGCCGCAATGATAATACCGACACCGAAAGAGCGCCCAACAATATTAGCCGCCTTGGAAAGGCTCAGCAGCGAGAACAGCTTTTGCCCAATTAAGCCGTAACACGTCATTACACAGAACAGACAGAGTAATTTTAACGCCCCGTAATACAAAATATCTTCGATAAAGTGCTCTTGGCGAGTGAAGTTCGGAAATAACGCTAAAAAGAAGAGTAGCGCTTTAGGGTTCGAAAGCGAGGTCACCACACCGCGCACATACACTTGCCAGTGCGGCTGCGTGCCTTTCTGACTTGCTGCGCCTGGCTTGGCAAAACCATAGCGGCAAATTTTATACCCCATGTAAGCGAGGTAGCCTGCACCAACATAGCGTAGGATCTCGAAAGCCGTTGTCGACTGTGTCAGCAGCAGCCCCAACCCTGTTGCAACAATGCTAATCCAAATCAAGTTAGCGCTCATCAGCCCTAAGATAGCACTCAATACATAACGATACCCAAAAGCAGACTGATAGAGCACATAGAGCATCGCTGGCCCCGGCGTGAGCTCCATTAATCCTGTAATAAGTAGGAATTGCAGCGTCAACTCGACACTCATCACTCCACTCCCACAACATCACTGCGGCGCTCTAAGAGCATCACGTCACGCCATACAGCATGCATTTTTCCAAGTTTCTCACGCCGCCCTAAAACGCAAAAACCACAACTTAGGTGCAGTGCGATACTCGCCTCATTTTCAGGAAAGATCGCCGCTTGCAGCGTCCAGTATCCTGCGCGCTCCGATGCCTCAATCAAGGCCTTTAACAGTAGTTTACCCAGCCCCTTACCCTGTGCGCTATTGGCAATATACACACTGACCTCAGCGACACCTCGATAGACTTCACGCGATGAAATAGCTGAAAGCCCGGCCCAGCCGACAAGCTCCCCCAACCCATTACATACCACTAAGCGGCAATCTTCAGTCATTGAGCACTGCCACTCACTCCAGTTTTTGCGCTCCGTCTGAAACGTTGCATGGCCGGTAGCAATCCCCTGCAGGTAAATGTGCTGTACTCGCTCAAAATCATCGCTCTTAAACGCGCGAATTTCAAACAGCTCAGCTACGTCTGCATAGTGTCCTATAAAAGCTTCTTGTTCAGGCGTTTCCGGACCAGATCCCGCCGCCTTTATGCTCTGGCTAGCTTGGTGGAGGGTTTCCCCCATAGACAACAGCAAACAAATAGCAGCAGTGCCTGTACGGCCAATTCCTGCAGCGCAGTGAATAAGCACAGATTCACCAGCCTGCACGGCATCAGCCAACGCTCTGATGACCTTCGCATACGCCGGCAAGTCATCAGCGACAGAAAAATCGGCAACGGCAAACTCCAGCACCTCTATACCATTTGCACCGCACTCCAGCCAAGCCCCATAGGCGGCAGACTTTTGAGTGATTTCTTCACGCCCCGTCAAACAGAGTATGCGAGTTACCGCTTGCTCACGACACGCTCGCTCAAATTGTGCCATTGGCTCATACCGCCCCGGCATGCTGTGCAAATAAATAGCACCGCCTGCCACCTGCATTACCCGCCTAAAAACCAACGCATTGCCCATACTCTAGCCTCCCTATACGTTGTCATCATCACTGGCGTTGAAGGAATACATCACGACTTCGTCACGTAACTGCCACCCCTCACGCATATAGAACTGTCGGGCCCGGGTGTTATCTGCGTGTACAAAGAGGTGTGTCTTAGCGATACCTTGTGCTGCCAGGGCGCTGACTACCCGTTTGAGTAGACGCTTGCCAACCCCTAATGATCGATGCTGCTGGTCTACAGTTAAGTGCTGCAAGTAACCACGACGCCCATCCGTCCCCACTAAAGCGGCCGCAATTACACACCCGTGTAGCGTGGCAACAAAGCTCAAACCTGGATTTCGCGAGAGATAGGCGCACACCGCGTGTGCTGAATCGCTACTGCGCAAAGTCAGCCCTTCACTGTCACGCCACAGCGCGGCAACAGCCTCATAATCAGTCTCAAGAAAAGGCCTAATCTGTATACTTTCAGCGCGGCTGCCATTCATAAAGGGTATCCCATTGCTGCTGCTCTACTTCGACAAAGCCTTGATCGATATAAAACTTATTGGCTCGGCTCTCTATCAGTGCACCTAAACGCACGGGCAGTTGGGCTGCCTGACTTTGTGCTTTTATACGCGCCATCACTTGTGCTCCAAAACCGCTTCCCTGCCTACTTGGGTCTATGTATAGGTGATCAAGCCACAGGTGATCTTCGCGCGCTAATAGCACATAAAAACCGACAAACTGCTCATTCCAGAGTAATTTACAGGTTTGTGCAGGTTCAAAATTCTGCATAAAACGCTGACGTGCACGCTCGGGATCAAAGCGCCCCACAGCCTCTAAGCTTGGCTGCATAGCACGGATTCTCAGCTCCACCAGCGCCTGCGCATCCGACGCTTGAGCCCACTCATAGTCTAATTTCACCTACACCCCCTATCATTTGACTGTCTGTTCTACATAGCTGCGCTATTCCAAACCCCTAAAGATGATGCAAATACGCCCAAAACGCCTAATGCTGCACTGTTTTGCATGATTGATGTGCTTTCAAAGGTCGACGGCGAACAAAGCGCATGAATTT
>JBMZCU010000274.1:0-4751 GCA_049613705.1 Pseudomonadales bacterium
TATGCTGTGATGTCTAATCATTATCATGTTGTCCTATATATTGATTCCAAAACCGCACAAGCACTATCTCGAGATGAAATTCTGCTACGATGGTCGCGGCTATTTTCCTTACCTTCTATCGCTCAGCAACATCAACGCGGTGACAAATTAAATGCGCCTCAATTAGCTTATTTAGATCAAGTAATAGAAGAGCGGAGAAACCGCTTAATGGATATCAGTTGGTTTATGCGTTGCTTGAATGAGCCGATTGCCAGAGCTGCAAACAGAGAAGATAGCTGCAAAGGGCATTTCTGGGAATCTAGGTTTAAGAGCCAGGCACTGCTTGATGAACAAGCTCTGCTAACTTGTATGGCTTATGTTGATTTAAACCCGATCCGAGCCGGTATTGCTGAGGCGCCTGAACATAGTGATTACACATCTATACAGCAGAGAATTAGAGCCTGCCAGGTTAAACCCTCAAAGGCTGAAGGCATTAGCAAGCCTAAGCTAAAACCATTAGATGCAAGTGAGTTAGCGCAGCCATTGGCAATCCACTTTGATTATCTGGATTACCTGCAGTTAGTTGATTCAACTGGGCGCGTTATCAGAGAGGATAAGCGAGGCCATATACCAGAAGATTTGTTACCAATCTTTGTACGCCTACAGTTGGATCCTAAGAAGTGGTTTGAACTGATGCAACCGCATCAGATATACCGAGCATTCGTATTTGGTGCCCCGGATAATTTGGTTGATTACGCTCAAGCACACCAACTTGCTTATGTTCGCGGTAGCCCTTTTGCTAAAAGTTTGTATTGTTAAGGGCACAGATATAGCAAGATGACCTACTTGTAGGCATAGTACTGCCTACAATCCAGGAAAAACGAGATTTAGTAACCGTATTTTGATCAGGTTGACCTGAATAATAAGTGATCAGTCTGATTAGTTAGCTGCTTTTGAATGAGTCTGACTAAGATTAAACTTGCCTGTCCTCTTTAGTCTTGAAACTTGCCTGTCCTCTTTAGTCCTCTTTAGTCCTTTTAGTCCTTTCCCAAACTACACAGGGCAATACTACGCTGCGTTTGTGATAGGGCCAGATGGTTACAATATTGAGATGGTGTGCCACGAAGCACCTTAGCCTTTGCTGCACTCAATGCGATCTTGTCTTTCTTGGGTCGGCAAATATGTGATATAAATCAATGCTGTTGATTTTTAATGCTCAACGCCACACCGATATCGACTGTATGAGGATGTAACATGCCGATTCAAGCACTGCCGGGATTCCCCCCAACCCAAAACATTGTCGAATACTGTATAGGGTCTGCAAAAGACAGTTGCGTCTACCCGCGAATATTACAGTGCCTGAGTATCACAGGTTTTACCAAACAAGGGCTGATTGGCACACATATATCGCCGGGTGCGACCGAGGAAGATCTCAAGCAAACCTTTGAGACACTGCGCACCGGTGGCGGTAGCAATATAAAACAGTGGTATATCGTCGGTAACTTTCAAAAGCATTTTCAAGATACCAAAGTCGGTTGGACATCTGTTGCGAAAATAGCCAAACGCCTGCGCAAGGAATTTGATTCAGGCGCGGTCTATCAGATTGCCGATACCACAGCGCTGCTCAAAAGCCCTGGCTGCAGCTGGGGAATAGATATCTGTGCCAAGCGCGAATCCACGTCGGTTTCCTACACGTTTGCGCGGGCAGGTGGTGCCAAGGATAAGCCTTTTACAGAACTGGGTATTGCTCTGACGATCGTTTAGCACCTTACTAAGTATGATCTCATTGTATAAAGGTGCTCGCAGTCTCTATCACTACGCCCGTTAAATGAGAAAACTGTGAATACCACTACATTACACCGCGAGAGCGTGAGCTTTTTTTGGTGCTAGCTACCCCAAAGTATATCGACAAACAGGGGATTAGCTAACCTGCGCCCGCAGCCATTGAAGAACGCTACGGGTTTCGCGTGTGTGCGCACGTGCAGATGCCGCAGTGATATAGTGCGCGCCGACAACGAGTGGCGCTATCTCGGTCGCTGGCACTAGCGAGCCTAAACTCATTTCACGCTCGATGTAAGCTACATTGGCCAAGGCAACACCGTGTCCGGCCACCGCAGCTTGAATTGCTACATCGTCTTGTTCAAAGCTCAGTGCGCTCTCGATGGCTGGGTCTATACTCGCTATTTTCAATTTTTGTGCCCACAGCCGCCAGTCTCGCCCTGTGCGCTCGTTCAGGAGTAAGCGGCTTGCGGACAGCGCGTCTATATCAAGGCGCTGCCCCCTGGCGAGGTAGTTAGGTGAGCAGACTGCTAGTAGCCACTCATCTTGTAATTTGTGCGGGCGCAGCGTCGCAGGCTCGCATCCCTCTAAGTAATAGCTTATCTGTACGTCAAAGTGCTCACCGCGCAGGGCGGTTTCATTGCTGGTGGCCTGTAGTTTGACACGATAATCTGGAAACTGGCGTTCAAAGTCTGGCAGTTTGGGCAATAACCAGCGGATGGCAAAACTGGTAGTCACCCCAAGGGTGATATCACTGTGGGCGCTTAGCAACTGGTTGGACACTTGATGAATACGTGTGAAAGCAGGTTGTGCACCGGCCGCTAACGTGCGCCCGTGCTCAGTGAGGACCAAACCCCTGCCTGACTTTTCAAAGAGCGCCTTGGCATAGAATTGCGAAAGGCTCTTTATCTGTCGACTGACCGCACCCTCTGTGACATTAAACGCATCGGCACACGCTTTTAAACTTCCTAACTCAGCGGCGAGACAAAAGTACTGCAGGGCAATTAACGGTGGCATCTTCATGGTATTTATTCTTTACAAAAACTCAAGTATAGCAGCCTTTATATCCTTTGTTTTAGCTATCGGTGGCGTGCTTAAATAGCGCCAATAACTTAAGGATTAGATGGTTTAAACATTTTACAAGAGGTAGTTATGTCAGACCTACGTACAGCACACTGCGATACCGTTGCCGATGATCAGCTTATTCACTTTAACAACGCTGGCGCCTCGCTGATGCCCGAAAGCGTACTCAGTACACAAATCGAATATTTGAAACTGGAGGCACGCCTTGGTGGATATGAAGCGGCCAAAGACCAGGCGCAGGCAATTGCAGCGATCTACACCAGTGTTGCAGCACTGATCAATGCAGAAGCTGAAGAAATTGCATTAGTAGAAAATGCCACCGTTGGCTGGACATCAGCCTTTCAGTCGATTGACTTCAAGCCGGGGGACAAAATTCTCACTGCGCAGTGCGAATACGGGTCAAATTACATGAGCTATTTGCAGCTCAAACGCCGGGTCGATGTACAGATTGAGGTGATTCCCTCGGCGCCCAGCGGCGAAATATGCCTCGCTGCGCTGGAGGCGATGATAGATGAAAAGGTAAAGTTGATCTCGGTTACCCACATTCCGACGAACGGTGGTTTGGTCAATCCTATCTGTGAAATTGGCGACATTGCTAAGCGTCACGGCATTCTGTATCTAGTGGATGCCTGCCAAACGGCGGGGCAGTTGCCGATCGACGTGCAGCGCATCGGCTGTGACTTTCTCGCGGCGACGGGGCGTAAGTATTTACGCGGCCCGCGTGGTAGCGGGTTCTTGTATGTCAGAAAGGCCTTGATAGAAACACTGCAACCACCACTGGTAGATGTGCGCTCGGCCATTTGGCAGAGTCCGCAGCACTACACTTTGCGCGAGGATGCCAAGCGCTTTGAAAACTGGGAAAACAACTATGCTGCACTACTGGGGTTGGGTAGAGCTGTCGACTATGCACTGGATATCGGCCTGCAGCGCATCGCTGATATCAATGCTGATTTGGCAACACAGCTGCGCCGTCAGCTGGCCGAGATCGAAGGGGTAACTGTGTGGGATATCGGTGAACAGCAGTGTGCGATTACGAGCTTTTCCGTAGTGGGTTTTGCATCCTCTACACTGGTCGAGCAGTTGCACACGCGCCAGATTAACGTCAGCTGTAGTCGCCCTGGCAGTACGCTACTGGATGCCACGGCGCGTAAACTGCCGGATCTGGTGCGCGCTTCAGTGCACTATTTCAATACACCCGCGCAGATTACGCGCTTCTGCGCCGAGTTACGCCAGTTGATAGGGCGCTAGTTGCGCGTCAGTACCCTTTGGAAAATTGATTGACAAAAAGCGCTTGCGATTCACGGATGTGGGCGCGCATGGCGGCTTTGGCCATGTCACTGTCACGCTGTTCAAGGGCGGATAAAATGACGTCGTGCTCGTTAAGTGAGTCACTGAAGGTCTCCGGGCCGCTAGCGTGTACATTGAGTGCGCGGTGAGAGAGCCGGTGGCGCACAATGTCCTGCAATAGGCGCTTACTGCCACTGGCTTTGGCGATTTCACGGTGAAAGTCGTCATCGTACTGCGCCCAGCTCTCAAGCCAATCGGGCGCAGCGGTATCGGCGCTTAAGACATTGGCGCGCTCACGCAGCTGCTTAAGTGTCAGGCGGTCCATTCGCGCTGCCGCTTTGAAGGCGGCTTCCCCCTCAAGCAGGATGCGAATCTCAAAAATATCAAACACATCCTCAGCGGTAAAAGCGGTAACCACAGGACGCTTGTTGCGCTCTTGATGCAAAAAACCGTCTTTGATCAAATCCCGTAGTGCATCATGCACTGGTGTGCGGCTGACGCCTAAAGTCTGGGCGATGGTCTTTTCGGCTACCGCATCACCTGGCTTCATATCACCGTAGATGATGCGTTCTAAGAGCCACTGATGAATTCTCTCTGACAGCCTCAGCTGTGAGTTCTCGCTT
>JBMZCU010000275.1:0-4744 GCA_049613705.1 Pseudomonadales bacterium
AACCGATGCTTGGAAGTTGGGATCCATCGTAAAGGCTTCGTTTTCCCAGTCCACAGAGTTGCCTAGACGGCGCATCTGGCGGGTGATGTTGCCACCGGACTCTTCCTTCCACTCCCAGATTTTGTCGATGAAAGCGTCGCGTCCCAAGTCGTGGCGGCTCTCGCCGGTTTCAGCGGCCAGCTTGCGCTCGACAACCATCTGCGTGGCGATACCGGCGTGGTCAGTACCCACTTGCCAAAGGGTGTTTTTGCCCTGCATGCGCTGGTGGCGAATCAGGGTGTCCATGATAGTGTGTTGAAAAGCGTGCCCCATGTGCAGGCTGCCGGTGACGTTTGGCGGTGGGATCATCACAGAGTAAGCTTCGCCCTCGCCGCTGGGGGCGAAGTAGTTATTCTCTTCCCATTTCTGGTACCAGGCAGTTTCAATCGAGGCGGGTTGGTAAGTCTTATCCATTGGTAGCTTCTCAAACATATGTGCGCCAAGCCTGAAAAACGCTGTGGCGACTCACGGTAAAGTGTCGATACGCGCCTTGTGCGGCGCAAAAAAGGGAAAAATTATACCTTGCCTGTGCTGTGGATGACAGGGGGCTAAGCTGAAAGTTGAGCGGCTGTGTTGAAGTCTTTCGCTTTCAGTGTGTAATGCTAAACAGTGGGGGTGTGGCGCGGCGTAAAAGAGGGCTTTTAAGCGCGCTCATCACAGGGAAGGGCTAGTGCGCTTGGCGTGGTTTGCGCATGTCGTTGTGCTGAATCTCAAAGCCTCGCTGGCGGTACTCGCGAAAGCGCTCACGGCTGCCAGTGAGCACTTCTGGCTGTTGAATAACGATTTCTGCAATGCGCGAGAAGTCCGCTGCCATCTCGGGAATGGACTCGCTCAAGTTGACGATCACCTCGCGGTGTTGCGGGTTGTGATTATCAGGCCACCCAAGGGTGATCGGCGCGGTTGTAGGCTCACTGCACACAGCATTTGCCAGAAAGCTCTGTGGTTGGAAGTTCCACAGTAGCTCGCTGAGCTTGTGGGCATTGAATTCGTTCTCACAGTAGATGTAAATGTTGTGGCCAGCGCTGAGGATGCGCTGGCACAACTTTGCTAAAAACTGTTGGCGACTGTCTACGTCAGCCGCCGCGAGAATGTAGAAATCCGCTCTTTTCATCTAGCTTAAGCGTCGCTCTCGGCGATGAGGTCTGCGGCCGTATTCATCAGATACTGACACAAGATAGGAACGGCGCGTCCCGTCGCGCCTTTTGCAGCACCTTTTTCCCAGGCGACACCGGCGATATCCAAGTGTGCCCAAGGGTAGCTCTTGGTGAAGCGCGAAAGGAAACACGCTGCCGTGATCGTACCCGCAGAAGGGCCACCAATGTTGGCGATATCGGCGAAGTTACTGTCTAGCAAATCTTGGTATTCATCCCACAGTGGTAGGCGCCATGTGCGATCAGCGGCGTATTCACCCGCTTCGATGAGCTCGTTAGCTAAGAAGTCATCGTTGGCGAGCAAGCCCGAGGCGTGATGGCCTAGCGCCACGATGCACGCACCGGTCAACGTGGCGATATCGACTACAGATTTCGGCTCAAAACGCTCGACATATGTCAGCGCATCACACAGTACCAAGCGGCCCTCGGCATCGGTGTTGAGGATTTCAACGGTCTTGCCGGAGAGTGTCGTCACAACATCACCAGGCTTAGTGGCGCGATCGCTGGGCATGTTCTCTGCAGCGGCGACGACACCGATGACATTCATCGGCAGCTCCATCTCAGCAATGGCTTGCATGGTGCCAAAGACGCTCGCTGCACCGCACATGTCGAACTTCATTTCGTCCATTGCACCACCGGGCTTGAGCGAGATACCGCCGGTGTCGAAGGTAATGCCTTTACCGACCAGCACGTGTGGGCGCTCACCCTTTTCGCCGCCCTGATAATTCATCACGATCAGTTGGGACTCTTGTACGCTGCCGTTGCCGACAGAGAGCAAGCAGTGCATGCCTAGCTCAGCCAGTTGCTCTTCGCCGAGTACTTGGCACTGGACACTGTCAAAGCTCTCTTCGAGTTCGCGCGCCTCTTGTGCGAGATAGCTTGGGGTACAGACGTTACCTGGTAGGTTGCCCAGCTCGCGAGCTACAGCGACGCCGTTGGCCACAGCTGTCGCATCTAGGATACCCGCTTCAGCGTCGTCTACTTGCTCTTCAGTGACCGCAAAAGAGATTGCTTTAAGTGCCGGGGCATCGGCTTTTGTGCTCTTGGTTTGATCGTAGCGATAGAGTTCTGCACTCGCCATTTGCGTCGATAGGCGAAGCTGGCGGTAAATATCGCTGTTCTTGTTAGTTTGATCGTCAAGTGCGATCGCAAGCTCGCGAAGGTTGGCGCTCTTAGCTTGAGCCATGATGGCTTTGACGATCTTTTTCTGTGCGGCATCACCGCGCTTGTCGTGTTCACCCAGTCCAACCAATAGGACGCGCTTGGCTGCAACGCCAGGTACATTGTGAAGCATCAGTGTCTGAGCTAGTTTACCTGTGATATCGCCGCCTTCGACGATACTCTTTAAATAGCCCTCGCTGGCGCCGTCTAGGGCTGCGGCACTGGCGCACAGTACAGAGTCGCTGGCGATCCCGACGACAATACACTGGGTATCTAGGTTGCGGATATCGCTGCTGATTATTTCAAAATCCATATTCACTCCAGAGAAGACATTGAGCTTGCTTTATATGATAATAGCCGGCGCATTAAAATTCGGCGCGATGTCACCGCACAGACAGTGCGGCACTTTTTACCCATTTTTGAGGTCACATCGTACTTAATGTGTGAGAAGCGTTTCGCTTTTCACTGCGCCAATGGCCCACAGTAGGGCGATACTATAAACCTTTTCACTATGTTGCGACAGGGCAAGACTCTTTGATTATCTATCGTTATCTGGCCAGGGAAATTTTTTACAGCACATTTGCTGTCGGCCTCGTTTTGGTTCCTATTATTGTGAGCAGCCGCTTGGTGCGCTTGCTGTCAAACGCCGTGGACGGCGATGCGAGTTTAATCTTTGTCGCACAGATGATTTTCTACCGCCTGCCGAGTATGTTGATGCTGATTATTCCGCTGGCACTTTTCCTCGGTGTACTGCTCGCCTATGGACGCTTGTATTTGGAAAGTGAGATCGCGGTGTTGCGTGCCAGCGGTGCCAGCAGCCGCAAGCTGTTGATGTTCGCCATGGGGCCCGCTTTTTGCGGGGCGCTGATTGTCGGCAGCTTTTCGCTCTATGTATCGCCACTGGCGTGGCAGGAACTCGAAAAAGTCTACGCCGAGCAAGACTCGCTCAACGAATTAGATAAATTGACGGCCGGACGCTTTCAGAGCTTACCTGGGGGCGGCACTGCTTACACCAGCGGCTTTAGCGATAATCGCCGTCAGCTAGAGCAAGTGTTTCTCTCTCAGGTCGATCGCGCGAGCGGTAGCATCCAAATTACCTTGGCCGATTCCGGCCGCCAGCAAAATAATGACCGCGGTCAGCGTTACCTAGTACTTGAGAACGGGCGTCGCTACAGCGGGCAGCCGGGCGAGTTGACCTATGAAACACTGGAGTACCGCGAATACGGCTACTTGCTGCCAGAGCGCAAAGTCGTGCTCTCCAAGGATGAGGCCAGCGCCAAGACCAGCGTTGAGCTGCTGGCCAGTGATAATTTAGAAGATTTGGCAGAGCTGCAATGGCGCCTGTCGCTGCCTGTGCTGGCGCTGATTGTGGTATTGATTGCAGTCCCGCTGAGCCACGCCAATCCGCGTCAGGGGCGCTACGCGCGTCTAATCCCCTCAATTTTGCTCTATTTGGCGTATGTCACCTTGCTGACTACTGCCAAAGACGAGATCGAGAAGGGCGCGAGTATTATCTATATCTGGATGGTCCACTTGGGCTTTTTGATGTACGGCTTGAGCCTTGTCTACTGCGAGCATTTCTGGACAGAGCAGTTCAATCGTCTGCCAAAATTCAACTTGCCAGCGCGCACAAAGGAGTGAGAGCGAGATGAAACGTTTAGATAAATATGTCGCTACGCAAGTACTCTCTTCTATCGCTATCGTGCTCTTGGTGATTGTCGGGCTGGATTTGGTTTTTGATTTTATCGATGAGGTGGCCGACCTCAATGAGCGCTACAACATGGAAGTCATCCTGCAGTACTTGCTGTACCGCATTCCCGGTCGCTTCTACGAGTATTTGCCGCTGAGCAGTTTGATCGGCTGTCTTATCGGCTTAGGTCTTTTGGCCAGCCACAGCGAGCTCACTGTCATGCGTGCGGCGGGTGTCTCCACCTTGCGCATCGTCGCCTCTGTACTTAAGCCCGCTGTGCTGTTGGCGTTCTTGGCGATGGCGGTAGGCGAGTTTGCAGTCCCTGTGACCGAGCAACTGGCACAGTCGACCAAGGCATTGGCCAAATCTGGGGGCAGGGCGCTGCGCTCACAAAACGGTGTCTGGCACCGTGAGGACAATACCTTTATCCATATCAATGCGGTTATTCCCGGTGGACGAATCGAGGGCGTGACGCGCTTTGAGTTTGATGAAAACGGTGAGATGCGCAGCTCCAGTTTTGCTCAGCGTGGCCATTACGGTGAGGGCTACTGGGAGCTTGAAAACGTCAAGAAGACTGTTTTCTCGGCGCAGTCGACTTCAAAGCAGCTACTCGAGCGCGAGCAGTGGCGTCTGGGGCTAACTCCCGATTTGCTCTCGGTAGTGGTGGTTAAACCGCAGGATTTGTCGATGAGCGGGCTGTGGT
>JBMZCU010000276.1:0-4734 GCA_049613705.1 Pseudomonadales bacterium
GCCACCAGATTTTAAAGGGCGACGATGAAATAGTTAGGGAAACTATTTCATCGCCAGGTTAATAGTACGGGGCGAGTTTGTAGTAAGAGAGGGGAAGGCTAGTCGCTTACTTTTTCATATCGGCCAGCCCTACTCCCGCAAAGCCAGCCAGATCAAAGCACTAAGCCTTGAATCTAGGTTCTGCGCGCTGTGTGATTGGCACAGAGCTCGCTGTATCCATCTCAGGAACCAGCGCCATGGGGATAAGCCACGCCAGATTTGGAATGAGCGCCTTCGGCAGCGCATCTAAAGCAAAGAAACACACTGGCTCGCGCTCGACGGTGCGCACCTGATCGATGCTATCGTCGAGTTTCAACTTCATAGACACCCAGGCGATACACCCCGGCGAAGGCTTGCCAGTCGCTCGCCTAGGTAGAGACGCCGGCCTCTTCGGCGAATTCACGCACCATGGCCTGCAGCACACTTTCACCGGGTTCTAGCTTACGGCCGATACCCTAGTGTAATTCGCGCTGCCACTGGGGGGAGGTTACTCAGGGCGAAGGATTATGGCTGTCCTTTTCTGTTGTTTCTGTTTCTAACCTCTCTATCTTCCAACTAACGCTCTACGAAGGCACGCTCAATGACATAGTGACCACGCTCACCTTTGCGAGCTTCTTCAAAACCCATCCCGTCAAGAATGCCGCAAAACTCGTCCAGCATCGCAGGACTGCCGCAAATCATAAACCGATCAGTGTCATGATTAATTGGCTCAATCCCTAAGTCTTCTGTCAATTTACCGCTGGTCATCAGCTTAGTTAAACGCCCCGTATTGCGAAACGCTTCGCGTGTGACTGTGGGGTAGTAGCGTAACTTTTGCTGGATAACATCGCCGAAATACTCATTGTTTGGCAACTCGTTTTCGATGTAGTCAGCATAGGCCAGCTCTGAAGTGTAACGCACTCCATGGGTAAGTATTACTTGATCAAACTGCTCATAAATCTCCGGATCTTTAATTATGCTCATAAAAGGCGCCAGGCCTGTACCGGTACTGAGTAAAAACAAACGCTTACCAGGCAGTAAGTGATCATCAATTAACGTACCAGTAGATTTTTTGCCAACCAGTACTTTATCCCCCACCTTAATTTTCTGTAGCTTTGAGGTTAATGGGCCGTCTTCGACTTTGATACTGAAGAACTCAAGGGACTCTTCATAGTTAGCGCTCGCTATGCTGTAAGCACGCATAATGCGTTGCTCATCATCTTCTAAACCAATCATTGTGAAATGGCCATTCTTGAATCGAAAGCCTGGATCACGGCTAGTTTTAAAGCTAAACAAGGTGTCATTCCAGTGGTGAACGCTCAGTACTTCTTCAGTGATGATGTTAGACATTTGGCTTTAACCCCTCTATATATCGCAGCGCAATGGCTACCTTGCCGGACGATAAATTTGTAATACCTGACAAACACAAATTCCACAAAGGAATAAAAAGACACTCTTTTATTCCTTTAAGCTTGATTATATTTATTGCGTTTCACTTGGCCAATAACCTTATTGACTAAGGTTATTGCTTACTTTTCACCCAGTGATTAACCGTTGAGATAGAAAAATAAGAACGGCCCTGTTTTCACCGTCCACAGGTATTTGGTATTCGAGTGAATAAGAGAAGGGAGAGAACAAGGAGGAAAGCGTCTACTTTTCTGAGGTCTTCCAGGGAGGTACGCTTGCAAAGAAGCTAATAGCTCAGGTTCTGTTTAACATGAACATGCAGCCTATAAAGACGTTAAATTATCTATCCCCGTATGATTTTCTGACAAGCAGCATGTTTTGTATCTAAGAACTAGGCCTTCAATCTAGGCTCCGCACGCTCGGTGATTAACACGGGGTTCGCAGTGTCTATCTCAAGGTCCAGCGCCATGGGGATAAGCCACGCCAGGTTTGGGATGAGCGCCTTCGGCAACGCATCTACAGCAAAGATACGCACTTGCTCGCGCTCAACGGTACGTACCTGATCGATGCTATCGTCGAAGGCGGCAAACATTTCAACTTCGTAAACACCCGGGCGGTGCACCCTTGCGAAGGCGTACCAGTCGCTTGCTTGAGTTACGACACCGGTCTCCTCGGCGAATTCACGCACCATGGCCTGCAGCGCACTTTCACCAGGTTCGATTTTGCCGCCGATGCCGTTGTGTAATCCACGCTGCCACTGGGGATTTAGTTTTTCAATCAGAGCGACACGGCACCGATCAACGCTGAACAAGAAGCCTGTTACATAGTGTTTCACTGGGTATTCCTAACGGTAGCGCTCGATGATCTGTTGCAGCTGCCCACTGGCAGCCATCTGGGCAAGTTCACGATTAAAGGTCTCGACAAAATCGCCCCACTGCTGATTGAACATCAGGCGTAGGTCAAAAACATTGATAGGTTTGTCAGTAATGTAGAACTTGTTCTGCAGGTGCGGCTGGTTGGCGATGAGCCACTGCCCTGCCGCGCGGTTGACGATAGTGGCATCAGCGCGATCAGCTAACACCATTTTTAGCATGGCTTCTGTGGTGAGCGCATCCATGCGGTGAATCTTCTGCTGCACTGTGTAGGGATCGATCAGCGGGTATTTATAGCCCAGACGCGTGGCAATTCGCTCGCCGAATAAGTCCTCTACGCGCTCGAAGTAGAGCGGGGTTTCGCGCTTGGAGAAGAGCACATCTTGCGACTGCATAATGGGATCGCTAAAGAGAAAGCGCTGTGGACTGTTGATCCACTCCCGCGCCGCCATAGTGGCATCGAAACTGCCCGCTGTTAATAGCTGCTCCACGCGCTTGCGCGGTACGCTGATGATCTCGATCTGGATATTGTGACGCTGTGTGATCAACTCGAGTACATCGTAGAGTACACCGCGCCCCTGCTCGGTGGGCTCGCTGAGCAAGTAAGGTGGGTAACCTTTCTCGGAAATGTTGAGTATTAAAGTCTGAGCGGCAGACAGCTGGGCAAACAACAGGGTAGCCAGCACGAGAAGTAATCGCATCTAAATTAACTCTGTTTGAACAATCGTCATAGTAATCTAGCAAGTCGATGACTCCAAGCGAAAAAGTGACCACACACTCACTCGATACAAGAGAAAACTTTGTTAGCTGCCCACCCAAATCGACCCAAGTATTATTTTAATATCCCAAGAGAAGACAATAGTGCTACATAAACACTAAAGGTATAACAAAGCTCAATTCAAATGGATACTTACCTCACTGACACAGCAAACAGAGGGAAACACCATGACACTGCAAGCACCGACAAAATCATTTAAACTCGCCGCCGTTTTAGCCCTTGCCAGCGGTATTGCCGCTTTCGCTATCGGCCTGTTCAATGCTGATATGCTACTCAATGAGAAAGGATACTACTTAGCGATCCTGCTCTACGGCCTGTTCGCCATGGTCTCGCTGCAAAAAACTGTACGCGATCGCATTGAGGGGATTCCCACATCGAAGATCTACTACACCTTGAGCTGGTTCTCAGCCTTCGCCGCCATCGCGCTGCTGGCTATTGGCTTGTACAACGCCGAGTTGTATTTAAGTGAGAAAGGGTTTTATGCGATGGCTTATATTCTCAGCTTGTTCGCTGCAATCACTGTGCAAAAGAACGTTCGTGATAGCGCCGCCGCTGAAGATCAAAGCCCTGTGGTGGAAAAACATGACACAACGCTAGATACTCACTCGCATTAAACGCTAGCGATTCGCACAAAAAAAAGCCTCAAAAGAGGCTTTTTTACGTTATTGATCTTATATCTTAAACTGCTGAACTTTCTGATTGACCTGTTGCAGCGCCAAGTTCATCAGCTTTGCCTGCTCTTGCAGTGAATGTGCCGCCTGAGCATTGTCATCTGCTAACTTACTGACCCCGGTAACGTGACCATCAATCTGCGCCATGCCTTTGTTCTGTTGCGCAATTTCCTCGGTAATCGTGCGTGAAATAGTCACAATCTCCCCGATACTCTCTGCGATTTCATTGAACGCACTGTGTACCGATTCGCCTTGGCTGACACAGATACCCGCCAATTCACTACTCTGAAGCATCACATCGTGGGTCTGCTGTACATGACCTTGAATCCCACCTATGGTCTTTTGAATATCCTGGGTCGAATCACGGGTCTTCTTGGACAGCGCCCGAACTTCTTCAGCCACTACCGCAAAGCCACGTCCGGCATCACCGGCACGCGCAGCTTCGATCGCTGCATTCAGTGCAAGCAAATTGGTTTGATCGGCAATTTCTTCGATCACCTTCAAGAGCGAGGTAATATTGCCGCTTTCACTGGCCAGTTTTTGTACCGACTCACCGGCATTACTGACCTCTTGTGATAGCTTGGCGATACTCTGCGTTGTGCTCTCTACTAATTTACGCCCGTTCTGGGTCTGCTCGTCAATTTGCAGCGCCTGCTGCTGCGCCATATCGACACTCTCATGTACCGCAGCAACACCTTGGCGGTTCCCTCCAACCAGATCAACGGTGTGGTGGAGTTTGTCTTTTTGCTCACCGGCCCCAACTTTCGCTTGATCTGCCAGAACCTCGACATCCATCACCGCGGCACTGGCATCTTTGAGGGCACTGTCAGTCCCCTGTACCAGCTGATGAATTTTGGCGATGAAATTATCGACTTGCTTAGCCAAGATGCCAAACTCATCGCTGCGCGCCAAGTTCAAGCGCACCGTAAGATCTCCGTCACCGCTGGAGAGTTCTTTAATCGCCTGGGTCAACGTGGCGATCGGGCGG
>JBMZCU010000277.1:0-4734 GCA_049613705.1 Pseudomonadales bacterium
TAATGATTAAAAAGATTCTCTTGTGTGCATCCCTTTTTGCAAGCACCCTGAGCGCTGCCCAAAGTGCCACCACGGCCACCTCTGTCGCCCTGCGCGGCGAGCCAAAATACGCCGACGGTTTCAAGCACTGGGACTACGTCAACCCCAACGCCCCCAAGGGCGGCTATCTGACCACCGCGAGCATCGCGACCTTTGACAACTTCAACCGCTACGCTCAGCGCGGGCGTGCAGCTCCCGGCGCCACCTCTTTCTACGACACTATCATGGTCGGCAATTCAGATGAGGACAGCAGCTACTACTGCCTGCTGTGCAGCACGCTCAGTTACAGCGATGACTACAGCTGGGTCAGCTTTAAGGTGAATCCCGATGCGCGCTTCTCTGACGGCAAGCCAGTACGCGCTGCAGATATCGCCTTCACCTTCGAGAAATTCATGACCCAGGGGGTCAACCAGTTCGCGAAAACCTTTAAAGGCGTCACCACAGAGCTAATTGGCGAGGACGAGGTTAAATTCAACCTGCCTAAGAAAGATAAAGACTTTATGCTCAGTCTGGTCGATCTGCCCGTTTTCCCGGAGCACTACTGGAAGGATAAAGACCTTGCAGACCCACTGATTGAACCGCCTATCGGTAGCGGCGCCTATAAAGTCGCTGACTTTCAAATGGGACAGTACATTGTCTACGAGCGCCGCAAAGACTACTGGGGGCTAACCCATCCAACAAAAGTTGGGCTGCTCAATTTTGACTTTGAGCGCACCGATATCTACAAAGACACCACTGTCATGTTGGAAGCGTTTAAAAAGGGCGAATTCGACTTGCGCCGCGAGTCCGACTCTAAACTCTGGGCCACCAGCTACAAAGGCAAAAACTTCGACGCCAACTACATAAAAACCGAGGAAATCGCCCACCAAAATCCACAGTCGATGCGCGGCTTTATCTTCAACACCACGCGCGACATCTTTAAAGATCGCCGTGTGCGTGAAGCGCTGGGCTTAATGTTCGATTTCGAGTGGACCAACAAGAGCTTGTTCTACAGCGCCGATACCCGCAGTTACTCCTACCTGCAAAACTCGGACTACATGGCCCGCGGCCTGCCAGAGGGACGAGAGCTCGAAATTTTAGAGCCCTATCGCAGTACGCTCCCGCAGGCGGTGTTTGACAAAGAGTACAACCCGCCAAAAACTGATGGCAGTGGACGCCTGCGCCGCGAGATTCGCCAAGCCATCGGCCTGATGAAAAAGGCCGGTTACAGTCTCAAAGGCGGAAAAATGCTGGATGCCAATGGCAAACAGTTTAGCTTTGAAATCATGCTCTGGCGCGCCACGGATGAGCGATACGTGATTCCCTTCAAGAACAACCTTGCCAAAATCGGCATCGACATGGAGATTCGCACGGTCGATATTGCACAGGCCACCAACCGCCTGCGCGAGCGCAATTACGATATGATGATTCACAGCATGGGCGGGGGCGTACACCCAAGCAATGCCTTTAAGTACTACTTCCACTCCAAGTTTATCGACAGCACCTACAACTCCACCGGTTACACCAGTGAGTTGACCGATACCCTGATCGACAACATCATGGCCAACCAGCAAAACATACCGGAGCTAAAGGCCTACGGCAAAGCGCTCGATCGCGTCTTATTGTGGCAGTACTTGGTGATCCCGCAATGGCACAACAGCAACTACCGCGTCGCCTACTGGGATAAGTTTGATCGCCCGGCAACGCTACCGCGCTATGCACTGGGCACGAATACTTGGTGGTACGACGCTGAAAAAGCGGCCAAGCTCCCCAAGCGCAATGCGCTGAACTGATAGATAAGAGAAGGCAAGCTACGCGATGTCCGCCTATGTAATCCGACGCCTGCTGCTGGTGATCCCCACCCTGCTGGCCATTATCACGATCAACTTCTTTTTGATTCAGCTGGCCCCCGGCGGGCCGGTCGATCAAATGATCGCGCAGCAGATGGGCCTCAATGCCTCGATGCTCGATCGCATCACCGGCAATGAGGAAGGTGATGCCAACAGCGATGCCGAACAGGCTCAAGAAGACGGTGGCGACTACCGCGCCTCTATCGGCTTGACCGAAGAAGATATCGAAGCGATTAAGCAGCAGTTTGGTTTCGACCGGCCACTGCATGAGCGCTACTTTGAAATGCTCTACAATTACATCACTTTTGATTTCGGCGACAGTTTGTTTCGCGGGCGCTCAGTGATGGATTTAATTGTCGAGCGCCTACCGGTCTCTATTTCACTGGGGCTGTGGACCACATTCCTAGTGTACTTCATCTCGATTCCACTGGGGATTCGCAAGGCAATCAAACACAGCTCGCGCTTTGATGTGTGGACCACATCGATCGTACTCGCGGGGAACGCTATTCCGCAGTTCCTCTTCGCAGTGCTTTTGATCATCTTCTTCGCCGGTGGCAATTTCTATGACATCTTCCCGCTGCGCGGGCTTGTTTCCAACGAGTTTGACCAGCTCAGCACCTTTGAGAAAATTGGTGACTACTTCTGGCACATGGCACTGCCGATCATCGCGATGACCATAGGCGGCTTTGCCGGCCTCACCATGCTGACCAAAAACAGCTTCCTCGATGAGATCCACAAACAGTACGTGATCACCGCAAGAGCTAAGGGACTACGCGAGCACGCCATTTTGTACAAACACATTTTTCGCAACGCTATGCTGATTATTATCGCGGGTTTCCCCGCGGCTTTTATCAGCATCTTCTTTACCGGCTCGCTGCTGATCGAGGTAATTTTCTCCCTCGACGGCCTGGGCCTGTTAGCGTTTGAAACTACCTTGGCGCGCGACTACCCCGTTATCTTTGCCACGCTCTATATCTTTGGCCTGCTCGGGCTGTTGATGAACATCCTCAGCGATGTGATGTACAGCGTGGTCGATCCCCGAATAGACTTTGATAGTAAATAGTATGGCTAGACTGACGATTAACCAAAAACGCTGGCTCAAATTTAAAGCCAACCGCCGCGGCTACTTCAGCCTCTGGCTGTTTAGCATCTTTCTGCTGATTTCGCTGTGCTCGGAATTTGTCGCCAACGACAGACCGCTGCTGGTTAGCTACGCTGGCAAGCTGCACAGCCCGGTGTTCTTCGACTACACCGAGCTCGACTTCGGCGGAGATCTTGAGCTGGCTGTGGATTACCGCGACCCCTATATTCAAGAACTGATTGAAGAACAGGGCTGGCTGCTGTGGCCGCTGATCCGCTACAGCTACAACACCATCAACTACGACCTAAACGAGCCCGCCCCCAGCCCGCCGAGTGAGGAAAACTGGCTCGGCACCGACGACAAGGCGCGCGATGTGGTGGCCCGCATCCTCTACGGCTTTAGGGTCTCTGTGCTCTTTGGTTTTGCAGTGACCCTGTTCTCAGCGATTATTGGTGTCGCCGCCGGTGCGGTGCAAGGTTTCTACGGCGGTAAAGTCGATCTCATCTTCCAGCGCGTGATAGAAGTTTGGAGCAGCATGCCGACCCTCTTCATCCTGATCATCATGCTCAGTATCGTCAAACCGACACTGTGGTGGCTGCTAGCTTTTGTGATGCTCTTCGCCTGGATGGGCTTTGTCGGCGTAGTGCGCGCCGAGTTCTTGCGCGGGCGCAACTTCGAGTACGTACAGGCAGCGCGCGCGATGGGCATGAGTGACAGCCGTTTAATGTTCAAGCACATTTTACCCAACGCGATGGTCGCCACCTTAACCTTTATGCCTTTTACCCTTTCAGGCTCAGTTACTATTTTAACCTCGCTGGATTTCTTGGGTTTCGGATTGCCACCAGGTTCTGCCTCACTCGGTGAGCTGCTCGCTCAAGGCAAAGCCAACTTGCAGGCCCCCTGGCTTGGGCTCTCTTCTTTCTTAGTGCTGGGTTTCATGCTCTCGCTCTTAGTGTTTATCGGTGAAGCTGTGCGCGACGCCTTCGACCCGAGGGGCAGCTACTGATGAACACCCTAGAAATTAAAAATCTCAACCTGGGCTTTCGCCAGGGCGAGGACATCAAACAAGTCGTCTTCGACGTCAACCTGAACTTAGCCCCGGGCGAGATTCACGCACTGGTCGGCGAGAGCGGTTCAGGTAAGTCAGTCACTTCAATGACTATCTTGCAACTGCTGGACAGCCCGCCACTGCAAATTATGAGCGGCGAGATCAACTGGCAAGGGCAAAACCTGGTTGAGGCTTCAGATAAAGAGCTGCGGCGTATTCGCGGCGATGAGGTCAGTGTGATCTTCCAAGAGCCGATGACCTCGCTCAACCCGCTGCACAGCATCGAGAAGCAGCTGTGCGAAATCGTGCAGTTGCACAAGCTGTGCTCACAGCAACAGGCGGCGAAACAAGCGTTGGCCTGGCTACAGAAGGTTGGTATTCGCGAGCCCGAGCAAAAGCTCAAGGCGCTACCGCACCAGCTCTCCGGCGGCGAGCGCCAGCGCGTAATGATCGCCATGGCACTTATCAACGAGCCCGATCTCTTGATTGCCGACGAACCCACTACCGCACTAGATGTGACTATCCAGGCGCAAATTCTAGAGCTGATCCTAGAGCTACAGCGCGAGCTTGGCATGGCTGTGCTCTTCATCACTCACGACTTGGGCGTGGTCAAACGGATCGCCGACAACGTCACTGTGATGGAGCAAGGCCGCATCGTCGAAAGCGCGCCTAAAACACAGATTTTCGAGCACCCCGAGCATCCCTACACGCAGAAGCTACTCAGCGCAGAGCCCACG
>JBMZCU010000278.1:0-4722 GCA_049613705.1 Pseudomonadales bacterium
CGCTAGTGTCTATGGTCACCGCTAAGAAATTAGTCTCACCGATAAAATCAGCGACAAACTTATTGCTCGGGTTTTCGTAGATTTCACTCGGGCTACTTAGCTGCTGAATCTCCCCCTGGGCGAGGACACAGATACGATCGGACATCGCCAGCGCCTCTTCCTGATCGTGGGTAACAAAGATAAAAGTGATCCCGGTATCGCGTTGCAGCTGCTGTAGCTCGTCGCGCATTGACTGGCGCAGCTTTAAATCCAGCGCTGAGAGCGGCTCATCAAGCAGCAGCACCTCCGGCTGCGGCGCCAGCGCGCGTGCCAGGGCGATACGCTGTTGCTGACCGCCGGAGAGCGCCGAGGGCATACGCGCAGCAAAAGGCGTCATGTGCACCAAAGCCAGCATTTCATCGACGCGCGAATCAATGCGATCGCGCGCCCAGCCCAGCATCTCCAAGCCAAAGCCTATGTTCTGTGCCAGGTTCATATGCGGAAACAGCGCGTAGTTCTGAAACACCGTATTGACCCGGCGACGATAGGCCGGCAGCGCTTGAATATCTTCGCCGTGAAGTTTGATCGTACCGCCGGTGGGGCTTTCAAAGCCTGCGATCATTCGCAACAGCGTCGTCTTGCCACAGCCACTGGGGCCTAGCAGGGTGAAGAACTCGTTGTCGTGGATATCGAAAGAGATATCTTTGATCGCGCGGTAGTCACCGTAGAACTTGCTGACATTTCTTATATTTATTGCCTGTGTCATAGCGTTCCCTAATCCAAAATTTTTAACCGGCAATGCAACTGATCAGCGCGGTGGACAAACCGCCCATTGCACAATTTTTCGCCTGTAAAAACGGTATGACGAGACGTGGTATTAGTAAAATATTAAAAAATTCACTTTAGCATCATAAAAACAAATTATATTGATAAACAAATAGTTATACCGACAAATATGAAGATATTGAAAAATTAAACGCAAGACTCACAAGCACTGTAGCGCCGATGAGCACAGGTAAGATGGGCTGATTTACAAGCGAAAAAACCGAGCGCGAGGGCTCGGTTTACGGTGTTCATAACTGCACTTTACTCGTCGCCGGGGACGCCGTAAGACTCTGAATTAGCCGGGTCTAGTGCACGGGTAATGTAGGCCTGCATCTGCGGCTCGTAGTTGTGCCACAGTGCACGTAACTCAGGGATAGGCCGCTCGTGCCAATCGACCCGCAGATCGACTACCGGCCAAGCGGGATCTGCATTGACGCGCAGCCCAGCAGAATGTATTGGTCCCATCTCACCACCGGCGGCTAAACCCGCCTCCAGCGCTTGCAGTAGACGCTCAGCCAAGTGGCCAGTGCTCGCTTCAAAGGCTGCGACCATCGCTTGAGGCACCTCTGTATTGGCCAGCAAATTACCCATGGCAATACAGTTTTTGCCCTCGGCTGTGGCGTAAATCCCCAGCGCTTGCTCACCGCTGAACGTTGCGCTGCGACCATCTGCACCCAGCACGCCGAGTTGGCGCCACTGCACATCGGTATCCGTTTCTGCCAGCTTAGCCATGACCTGCTCGGCACTGTCGCCGCGCGCCAGTCCATCCAGCGCCAGCGGCCCGAGGTCAGGGTTAGTGATGTTCTGCGTCAGCGCCACACCCACACCACTGCGCGTAAAGGCGCAGCGGCTCGTCACACAGATGCTCGAGGAGGTAATTACACAGCCAACCATCCCCGTCTCAGGGCAAACCCCCGCTACGGAAAAGGTCATACAGCCTCCGCGGTGTAGTCATCGGGTACCACGGCAATGATATCAATTTCCATCAGCCACTCAGGCTGCGCCAGCGCTTGAACCACCAGCCCTGTGGAGATAGGGTAAACGCCTTTAAACCACTTGCCTGTTACCTGGTAGACCGACTCGCGAAAACGCGGATCGGTAATATACGTTGTCGTTTTAACGACGTGACTCATATCAGAGCCCGCCTCTTTGAGTAACTGCGCAACGTTCTGCATCGCCTGCTCGGTTTGCGCTGCGGGATCACCTAACCCCACGAGATTACCCTCGAAGTCCGTCCCCACTTGCCCGCGCACGTAAACCGTATTCCCCGCGCGCACCGCCTGGCACAAATCGTTGTCCAAGCTTTGGTTGGGATAGGTCTTCTTAGTGTTAAACATACGAATGCGTGTATGTGTTGTCATGCTAATCTCCGAAATATGGAAAATGCGAATAGCCTCAAAACGCCCTCTAGCGTACTAAAGGGCATGCCAAGAACACTTGGGGGCTTATTCAAACCTTCCTTAACGCTGCGACGAGTCGCGGTATTCAAGGTAAGTACTCTGTGTTTTGATGTGATCGGCGACAAACTTCGCGTCGTGCCACACGCCCCAGATAAAGGAGGAGCCGCGGCGTGACTGCCAAGGCAGGCCGACAAAGTAGATTCCCGATTCCGTCGATACGCCCCGCTGATGTTGCGGGCGGCCGCGCTCGTCAAACGCATCGACCTCCATCCAGCTGTAATCAACAGCAAAGCCAGTCGCCCAAATAATGGCGCTGATACCCGCTTCAGCCAGGTCGAGCTCGCGTACAGTGCTCGTCATGCACTCTGGATCTGAGTAGACACGACGCGCTTCCGGCTCTTCCGGCAGATCGAGACCATTGCGCTCAATATAGACATCGGCAGCGTCTAGCAGAGCATTGTAGTTGGCATCACCGCGGGCGATGTTATCAACCAAATCTCCCTGGAAAGTGACCTTGCCGTCCTTAAAGGACTCAGTCAGACCGACCAAGGTAATGCCCTGGTGCGCCAAGTTTCTAAAATCTATGGTATGACCGCCGTGGGCGCCACTCACCGCAATAGTGACGTGTTCAGTGCCAGGTTTCATCGCCGGTGCATCCCACTCGCCCAGTACGCCCAACCACCATACAAAATCGCGGTTGCGGTAACTGCGCGGCGGGCGATCGTGCGGCCCGACAGAGAGAAAGACTTTTTTACCGGCGGCGCGCAATTCATCGGCAATTTGTACCCCGGATGAGCCTGCGCCCACCACTAGCACACCACCCTCGGGCAGTTGTTCAGGGTTGCGATAGTCTGCTGAGTGAATCTGGTGCAGCGATCCATCCTGTGGCGCAATCGGCGGAATGACAGGCTTCTGGAAAGGGCCGGTCGCCGCGACGATGCGCAGTGCCTCAATGGTTCCCTCAGAGGTTTCTACACTGAAACCCGGGCGATTTTCATTGCGCGTGACACGCGTCACAGCAACACCGGTGCGAATGGGCGCTTTGAACTTGCTGGCGTACTCGACAAAATAATCTGCTACACGCTCTTTGGGGGCAAAGGCATCGTCGTCGACACCTTCAAAGGCCAGCCCGGGGAAACGGTCATGCCACGCAGGGCCGTTCGCCACCAGCGAATCCCAGCGCCCGGTGCGCCAGCGCTCGGCGATGCGATCGCGCTCGAGAACGATATGAGGGACCTCTAACTTGCTCAAGTGTTCGCTCATCGCGACCCCAGCTTGTCCGGCGCCGATAACCAGCGTATCTGTGCTTTCTACAGTCATGTGTCTATCCTGTTTTAATTGTTTTGGGGAACATGCAAATAAGCCCGCGAGCGCTAACCCGCAGAGCCGCTAGACTCCTCAGGCGCATTTGGATGCTCCCTCAATTTAAGCCTCACCCAACTCTGCTACTGACTATAGCAGTTAGCAGAACCTGTGCGAGGGCACCAAAGCGGCGCTAAATTGAGAGTATGAAATGTCTTTGGATTGTTAAAATATTATTAACCTAATGAATGTATTAAAAAAAGCTATTCAGATATTTCAGCACGTCAGCTTTGAATTATTAAATCCAATCCAGTAAGGTTGTTGAAATAATAATTACTATGCAACGAGGGTTAGAACATGCACTTCACACTCAAGCACTTGCGCTACTTCGTCAAAGCTGGCGAGCACGGCAGTGTCACGCGCGCCGCTGAAGAGCTGCACGTCTCCCAGCCTTCTATTTCCTCGGCAATTTTGCACCTTGAAGAAGCTACCGGGCTGCAATTATTTGTACGTCACCACGCGCAGGGGCTATCGCTAACACCCGCGGGGCGCCAATTTATTCTAAAGTCGAAGCAGCTCTTGCTGGACGCTGAAAATCTGGGGCACTACGCCAGTACATTAGGTGAAGACATCGCAGGCTCCTTGCGCATCGTCAGCTTCCCCACGTTCACCCCTATTTTATTGCCCTCGCTGATGAAGCAGTTCATCGAAACCTATCCCGAGGTCAATATTCAGTGTGATGAAAGCCATCAAAAAGACATTATTCAGAGCTTGATGGACGGGCGTTACGAACTGGCACTGACCTACGACTTACAACTGCCGCAAGATATCCAATTTGAACCTGTTATCGAATTCCCACCCTATGTTGCACTCGCCGCCGATCACCCCTTAGCGCAGCGCGACGAACTCTCACTGGCAGAACTGGCCGAGCACCCTATGGTCGGTGAGGCGCGCATGGTTGGATTGATGGGCGCTATCGAGCTCACGCCGGACAAGGCGGCCCGCGCGCCCTGGTCCGCCGATAAAGGCACCGTCGGCTTGATGTGTCGCGAGCACTGTTTCAACAACAACCTAGTGATGCGCCACGTCGGTGACACTATGATCATCTCACCGCCGCTGACCATCAGCCGCGAGCAAGTCGACGAGTTGATCGAAAAAGCTAAGCGCTGCTTAGACCTTACCTGGGAGCAAACAGCAACAGAAGGTCTGCGCTAGC
>JBMZCU010000279.1:0-4704 GCA_049613705.1 Pseudomonadales bacterium
GATGGCTGGGTTAGGCACCAAGGAGAGGAGCTTCTGTACGTCCTCAGCGGCGAGGTTATGTTTTACACCGAGTTCTATGAACCCGTTCAACTCAGCATAGGCGATAGCGCCTATTACGACTGCGAGATGGGCCACGCCGTTGTCTCAGCTAGCGAACAAGACGCTGAAATTCTCTGGGTTACCGCTTAAGTTTTCACCTGTGCCGCCAGCGTGTGGCACTTTGCTTTATCGTTTTCTTAGACTATAACTTAAAAGCATCTCTTCACATTTCGAACAACGATAAAGGAGCCTCATGAATCAACTCAACGCGGTCGACCTCAGCGTGTTACTCATCGAATCATCTAACATGCAGATGGGCGTTATCAAACAGCGACTCGAGCAGGAAGGCATCTGCCAAATAGAGACAGCCTCCACCCGCGAAGAAGCGATGGCCGTGATCGACAGATACCCGCCAGACTTGGTTTTTAGCAACCTCCATTACAGTGACGGCAGTGCGGTTGAGCTACTGCAGCAAATTCGCGCGCAAGAGCGTTTCGAAGATCTACCTTTCATCCTGATCTCGAGCGAAAATCGCCGTAACCACCTAGAGATTTTTAAGCAGTCCGGCGTGCTTGCCATTCTCTCTAAACCCTTTGCACAACGCGATTTAAATCGTGCCGTGACCGCGAGCCTTGCATTTATCAACCGCGCCGAGCTTACACTTGAGCACTACGACATTGAAGAGCTGCGGGTGATTGTTGTCGACGACAGCAAACTCGCACGCAAGGCAATCTCCAGAGTGCTGAGTAATTTAGGCATTGAAAAACTAGAAGAATTTGAGGATGGTAGCCACGCTATCGAATACCTCAAAACACACAGCGTCGATTTGGTCGTCACCGATTACAATATGCCGGAAGTCGACGGCGCAGAACTGGCTAAATACATCCGCCAATCACAGGAACACGCACATGTACCTGTACTCATGGTGACCTCTGAATCCAAAGACAGCCACTTACAGTTTATCAGCGAAGCCGGTGTCAGCGCCGTTTCAGACAAACCCTTCGATGCCAACTCAGTGCGCAACCTACTAGTCAACATCCTCGGCGGCTAATCCCCGCCGCGGAGCACGGTAAAATCAGCGATATACATTAAAGCTCAAATTTTGTATAATGCCGCACCTTATTTTTACACCTCGTCGGCAATTCCGCCGACCAATAATTTTTGCAGGTTCTTATACATCATGTCCACTGATGAGCTGCCCTCATTTTCAGATATGGGCTTAGCTGCCCCTATTGTAAAATCAATACTCGATATTGGTTACGAAACTCCCTCTCCTATCCAAGCTGCCAGTATTCCTCTTTTGCTTGAAGGTCGCGATATTATCGGCCAGGCACAGACAGGTACCGGTAAGACTGCGGCCTTTGCCCTGCCTTTGATGACCCGCATCGATGTCAGCAAAAAGAACACCCAGTTACTCGTACTCGCGCCGACACGCGAGCTAGCGATCCAGGTCTCGGAAGCGTTTCAGACTTACGCGCGCAACATCTCTAATTTCCACGTGTTGCCAATATACGGCGGCCAAGCCTACGATGGACAGTTACGTCAACTGCGCCGTGGCGCACAAGTTGTCGTTGGTACACCTGGGCGTGTAATGGATCACATCCGAAAGGGCACGCTCAAACTGGACGACCTGCAGGCATTGGTACTTGACGAAGCAGATGAAATGCTGCGCATGGGCTTTATCGACGATGTCGAATGGGTACTTGAGCACACACCAAGCACACGCCAAATAGCACTTTTCTCAGCGACTATGCCAAGTGTCATCCGCCGCGTTGCCACGAAGTACCTCAACGAGCCTGCTGAAATCAAGATCGAGAGCAAGACCACAACCGCGCCTACGATTACACAGAAGTACTGGCGCGTTTCTGGGCTGCATAAGCTAGACGCACTGACTCGCATCCTAGAAATGCAAACCTACGATGCCATGATTATTTTCGTGCGCACCAAGTCCGCAACGGTTGAACTTGCCGAAAAGCTTGCCGCACGCGGCTACGCTTGCGATGCACTCAACGGTGATATTTCGCAGCAACTGCGTGAGCGCACAGTCGATAAACTAAAGAACGGCAAGCTAGACATACTGGTCGCCACTGATGTCGTTGCACGCGGACTTGATGTTGAGCGCATTTCTTGTGTACTCAACTATGACATCCCTTACGATACAGAGTCTTACGTTCACCGTATCGGGCGAACTGGCCGCGCCGGTCGCGAAGGCGAAGCCATTCTTTTTGTCTCCGCACGTGAAGAGCGCATGTTGCGCGCAATCGAAAAGGCGACTCGCCAAAAGATTGAGCCGATGACACTGCCCTCAGCAAAAGACATCAATACACGTCGTATCGATCGTTTTAAAGCACAGATTTCAGAGACAATGGGAAGCGCTGATCTCAGCTTTTACGCAGACCTTCTCACTGAGTACCAGCGCGAGAGTGATTGCGATCCACTGCACATTGCCGCAGCCCTTGCAGCGATAGTGCAGGGAGATACGCCACTACTTCTGTCTGAAAAAGAACTGAAGGGCCCCGCCAACTTCGATCGTCCAGAGCGCGGCAACCGTCGCGAGCGCGATAAAGCTAAACGCGGCAAGCGCAGCGATGCACCTGCAGAGGACATGCAGCGCTACAGCTTAAGCGTAGGTCGCGAGCACGGCGTCAAGCCTGGCAATATTGTTGGTGCCATCGCCAACGAAGCCAATATTGACAGCCGCTATATCGGGCAAATCGAAATCAAAGACAATTACACGTTGATTGATCTACCAGCCGGCATGCCTAAAAATGTAACAGATGTATTAAAAAACACTGTTGTGTGCAGCCAGAAGCTCAATATCAAAAAGAGCAGTGAAGAGATTTCCGCTAGCCGCCCGCGCAGAAGACCGCGCCGCCGCTAACGAGCATCTAGTCTAAAAAATCCGGCCCTGAGCCGGATTTTTTATGCCAAGAATACGCCTCACTTTGCATTTCAACTAAACGGCTAGTGACACGCTGAAACTCAAAAGCCAGCACCCCCTCACTGTACAGGGACATCAAATCCACCTCGGCACCAAGCACCAGCGGTACCCGCCTGTCATATACCTCATCGATAAAGCTAATAAAGCGCCGCGCAGGGTCATCGTATTTTGAAACGCTTAACTTACGCTGTGCAACACTGCCCAACACCCCAGCATCTTCCGTGCCGCGCGCCACTACACGCAATTGCTCTGTGTTACCCATTGCAGGCATATCACACACATAGAGACACTCGGCGCGCTCAGCCAATTCTATATAATCCGCTGCGCTGCGCGGCCCCTCAAAGAGCGCGGCGAATTCGAACAGATAGTGCCCACCATTCCTCGCCAAACAGGAAACCTCTCGGTGCTGAATTTTCACTACACTATCTCGCTGATATGAACCATCGCGTATATGCGCACTAAAACGCGCCAGTATACGTGCACGATTATCCGCCCCGGCATAGTAATTTACTGCACCGCTCACTTTACTTAGCCTGTGATCTAGCTGGCCTGTAAAGCTCAGCAAATCCAACTCTCGCTGCAGCAATGCAATCGCTGGAACAAACCTATCGCGCTGCAAGCCATCGGCATATAAATCGACAGGCGCCACATTCGAGGTAGTGACCAAAGTGACACCTGAAGCCGTTAACGCCTCTAACAAACGGCCTAGCAGCATGGCATCCCCAATGTCTTTGACAAAAAACTCATCGATGCACAACAGGCGGCAACGCTTGGAAAGGGCTTTGGCTATTACGGCAAGAGGCTCTGATCTGCCTTGATATTCACGCAGCTGGGCATGCACAAACTGCATAAAGCGATAGTAGTGGTAGCGCTGTACTTTTTGCTCAGGTAAACATGCCACCAAACAGTCCATTAGATAGGTTTTGCCACGGCCCACTGGACCATAGAGATACAACCCCCTCACAGCCTTACCTGTATGCTGCAAGTCCTGGCACAACGTATCTAATGCACTAATTGCCGCAGCTTGCGCAGGGTCCGCTACAATCTCGCCTCGCCTGATACTCTGCTCATACAACTGACTGGGTAACAACACACATCCTCACTTTCTATAGGCGAAAAAAAAGCGGCAAAGCCGCTTTTTAGGAAATAACAGGCTTACCAGCCAGTCACTTCTTTTAGTGCAGATCCGATTTCAGCCAGTGAGCGCACTGTGCGCACGCCAGCATCTTCTAGTGCTGCAAACTTCTCATCCGCTGTGCCTTTACCACCTGAGATGATCGCACCGGCATGACCCATACGCTTACCAGCAGGTGCCGTCACACCTGCAATGTAAGAAACGACAGGCTTAGTAACGTTAGCTTTGATGTAAGCTGCCGCTTCTTCTTCAGCAGATCCACCGATTTCACCAATCATTACAATGGCTTCAGTCTTAGGATCGTTTTCGAACATCTCTAGGATATCGATGAAGTTAGAACCTGGGATCGGGTCGCCACCAATGCCAACACAAGTAGACTGACCGAAACCAGCATCTGTAGTCTGCTTAACCGCTTCATATGTCAGTGTACCTGAACGCGAAACGATGCCGACTTTACCTGGCAAGTGAATGTGGCCTGGCATGATGCCGATCTTGCACTCACCCGGCGTAATAACACCTGGGCAGTTAGGACCGATTAGGCGCGATTTTGAGCCCTCTAGAGCCTTGCGTACTTTCACCATATCTAGCA
>JBMZCU010000280.1:0-4698 GCA_049613705.1 Pseudomonadales bacterium
ACTTTGCGTCGCAACTCCAGTGGGTAGCCCATCGACCAATCGAGACACAGCCCGAAGCGATCGACACGCACATTTTTCTCAGCACAGCGGGTATAGACTTCATCACAGGCACGCACAGTTTTAGCTGGGTCGCGAAAGCCGATGTGAGCGTGCTGCATCACCCGCCCCAACGCCTGCTGTTGGCGTTTGTATTCGACTTCGCTGTCCACGCCGTAGTGGCGTATAAATGCACACTGCCCCAGTGACCAATGCGAGAGCAGTTCCGTACCCTGCTGTAGCAGTACTTTACCCGGCACCATCTGTGCTGTACCTAAGACACTCGCTCTATCTATCACACTCCACCTCCCACTGTGTTAAAACTCTGCGCTAACCAAACTCCTATATCACACCACTCTCTACCCGATACTTGCGACTAGACTGCCTCTTGGCGTCTGTCCTTCATTCGCAGGTAGCTGTATGTGATGCTCGCGGCCAAGGGGCCGAAAATGCCACCATTCCACTGACAGCCGAACGGTTCAAACAACTGATAATCGTTATTGATATCGCAAATACCCTGCGCCACAGCCGTGCCCGCCGCCGAGCCACTGTTCAGCCCGTGTCCACCAAAGGCAGAGCACAGCCAAATCCCGGGGCGCTGTCGGCCGACAATCGGCATGCGATGCCCCGCGTATGACATCAACCCAGACCAGGCGCGCTCAATTTTGACATCGGCGAGTACAGGGTAGACGCTGCGTATATCTTCGCGCAAAATCGCCGCCAGTTTATCGACCTGATCCTCATTCTTGGTCGTAATACGCGACCCCCAGAGTATGCGATCATCCTCTACTAGCCGATAGTAGTCGGCGGCGCGTCTGTCATCACAGATACTGTAGCGCTGACTGATCAACTCGTGTGCCAAATCCCCCAACGGCTCGGTGAGCACAACGTAGGTAGATATAGGTAGGAAGGCGCGATAAAGAGGTTTGATCTCAGGCCCTGTGTATCCTCCGCCACAGAACACAACATCGCGACATTGCACACTGCCTGTAGCGGTTACAACTCGCTGTTGCCCGCTCTGTTCGATAACCTCTGTAACACCGCTGCGCTCAAAAATTTGCCCCCCTAAAGCCTCGATCTGCGCGGCCAGTCCAAGGCAGTAGTTAAGCGGGTGAAAATGAAAGGCGCGGCGATTGAGAATACCCTCAAAGTAGCGTTCGGTCTTACACACTTGGCGCACTTCATCGACCTCTAGAAAATCCAGCTCGACCTGATAGTCGCGCTGCATTTTGGCGATATTAGCTTTTAGCTCAGCCGCCTGTGGAAATCGCGCTGCACGCAACTGGCCGTAGCGCAAATCGCATCCCTGCAGGTCGAAGCGCGCAATATTGCGCTCTATCTGCTCAACGCCTTGCTCGGACAGGCGATACAGCGCTTGGGTATGTGGTAAACCCACTTTCTTTTCCAGCGCGTCCAGCCCCTGTGCCCAACCCGGTGAAACCAAGCCGCCGTTACGCCCTGAGGCGCCCCAACCCACAGCCTCACGCTCGAGCAAGATAACTTTTTTGCCCTGTTCCAGCAGCTCCAAGGCACAGCTCAAACCGGCAATGCCCGCCCCGACAATACAGACATCGGCGCTGACATCACCCGGCAGAGTCGCTCGCTCGGGCGCTTCAATGGCGCTGGCCGCGTAATAGGTATCTGGATAACGCATCTTGTGAAAAATCCTTCTCGGTTACAACGTACGCCAATAGCACAGAAAACTGTTGGCGAATAAGTACTCGATAGTTAAAAAAAAGGCGCCCAATTGCAAGCAATTTGAGCGCACTGAAAACCGTCTGTGCAGTGGAGCAGCTGCATGTCCACGGCAATACATCCATGTATCGCCGTGCCTACCGCAATCTCCCGTTCAGCGGCAGCCCCATGCGTTACTCAAAAACAATGCCTTGAGCCAGCGGTAAATCACCGCCGTAGTTGATGGTGTTCGTCGTGCGACGCATGTAAGCCTTCCACGCATCCGAGCCCGACTCGCGCCCGCCACCCGTCTCTTTCTCACCGCCAAATGCACCGCCGATCTCGGCACCTGAAGTACCGATATTAACGTTGGCAATACCGCAATCAGAACCGCTGGCGCTGACAAACGTCTCGGCCTCGCGCATGTTCTCGGTAAAGATTGCCGAGGAAAGCCCCTGTGGCACGTTGTTTTGAATATCAATTGCCTGCTCCAGTGTGCTGTAGCTCATCACGTAGAGAATAGGGGCAAAGGTCTCGTGCTGTACAATTGCCGCTGCGCTATCAATGCGCACAATGGCAGGCTGTACATAGAAGCCATCCGCCGGTACCCCCTCTGTGACACGCTCGCCGCCGAAGACAATTTCACCGCCCTGTTCAACGGCTTTTTGCAGGCTCGTCTGCATCGCATCAAAGCTGGCGCCGTCACGTAACGGGCCGACTAAGGTCCCTTCAACCGTTGGGTTGCCTATCGGCAGAGAGGCGTAAGAGCGCTTGAGCTTTTCCACTAGCTCATCGACTAAACTCTCGTGCGTAATCAAGCGGCGCAGTGTGGTGCAGCGCTGGCCAGCGGTACCGGCCGCCGAGAAAACAATTGCGCGCTGCGCTAAATCAAGGTCTGCCGAAGGAGCCACTATCATCGCATTGTTGCCGCCAAGTTCCAGCAGTGAGCGCCCAAGGCGTGCACCGACAACCTCGGCAACATTACGCCCCATGGCTGTCGAGCCCGTGGCAGAAACGAGAGGGACACGCTTATCTTCAGCCATCGCCTTGCCGATAGTGCTGTCGCCGATAATCACACTGGAGATACCTTTTGGCAATTCAGGCATGCTATCCAATGCCTTATTCAAAATAGCCTGGCAGGCCAGCGCACACAGTGGTGCTTTCTCAGAGGGTTTTAGAATCATGCTGTTACCACAGACTAAACCTATCATGGCATTCCACGACCACACCGCCATCGGGAAGTTAAACGCTGTGATCACACCGACTGTTCCAAGTGGCTGCCACTGCTCCATCATGCGATGCCCCGGACGCTCGCTGACAATGGTTTTACCGTGCAGCTGGCGCGACAGCCCCACTGCAAAGTCACACACATCGATCCACTCTTGAACTTCACCGAGTGACTCGGGCATGATCTTACCCGCCTCCAGGGTTATAACTTTAGCCAAATCTTCCTTGTGCTCACGGGCGATCTCGCCGATACGACGCACCAACTCACCGCGCAGTGGCGCCGGCACGGTGCGAAACTCCTTGTGTGCTGCCTGCGCGCGTTCAACCAGCGCGTCGTATTGGGCAGTGCTAGCGTTTTTAAACTGGGCGACGATTGCGCCATCTATCGGTGAGCTGACACCAAACTGCTCGCCCTCCCCCAGTGAGGAAGCATCACCCTCGTAAATGCTGTGATAGCAACCTTCGCTGCTGATTTTGTCCAAGCCTAAGTTTGCAAGAAATGTCATGTCCACGGGAATCTCCTCGAATCGATACGCTGTTTACCCGTCATACTAGCCCCGTCCAAGCTAAAGGAATAATACATAATTCCTTCCATAGCCATCGGATAAAGCTATAGCAATATCCCTGCGATCACTTTACACTCCCTCTGCACACACTCATTTGGGAGATCAACGTGGATTTTCGCTCACTTAGGTATTTCGTCGCCGTCTACGAAGAACTTAGCTTCAGTGCCGCCTCCAAGCGCTGCTTTGTCGCTCAACCTTCGATTTCCGCTGCAGTGCAGCAGCTTGAAGCTGAGCTAGAATGCACACTTTTTGCGCGTCACTCCAAAGGCGTAACGCCCACGACCGAAGGTAGCCAGCTCTACCCAAAAGCCTGCCAAGTGCTAGAGGATGTGCAGAGTATTAAACTGCAGTTTCAGGATGTCCCCGAACAAGTTCCTTTTCGCCTGGCGCTGATGCCCTTTCTCTCTGGCAAGCGTGTCTCGCGCCTAATAAAAGAGTTAATGCAAAAAATCCCCAATCTGGATCTCACCCTGCTGGACTCCAGCCAGGAGGCCGATGCGCGTATCATTTCGCAAAACATTGCCGACAAAGACGATATTTTTCACAAGCTGTGGCGCGACCGATATGTGCTTGCGGTACCTCAGGATCACCCACTGGCTAGCCATGAAGCCGTTGAATTACATCAACTGAACAACTGCGCTTTTATCAGCCGCCAACCTTGCGATATCAACGATGCCTGGCAATTTGCCGTGGCTAAGCGCGGGCTTAACTTAAAGGTTAAAGCGCGGGTTAAAACCGAGGAGTATGCGCTGGACCTGGTCGCAACGGGGCTGGGGGTCTCTATTGTGCCGCGTCACTCCTTAGATGGGCGCGCCGATATCCGCTACTGCGAAGTCAGCGATGTACAGCTCGAGCGCGTGGTCGGCTTGGCTTACAAGAAAAATACTGCGGTGGCGCCCAGCATCATGAACACTATCATCAGCATCAAGTAGCACGTGCTTGAACCACCCCAAACCTAGATCGCAAGCTGTACTGCCCGTTGAAACATCGGGCCAAATTGATAGCACGCAGTCGCGTGCACTTGCCTCTCATTACAAGAGAGTCTTACCCGCGTGCACTACTGCGAGGCAAACGCGTGCGCGCTGCACTAAAAATGCGCATAGAGACGTGCGAAAAACGACATCTGCAACACGCACCATGACGGCGCTAGCGCTTTTTCCAATAGCCCTGTTTTAGGGCCTCGAGTTGTATTATG
>JBMZCU010000281.1:0-2501 GCA_049613705.1 Pseudomonadales bacterium
GGCAGGCCGGGGCCTAAAACCGGTCAAATCAAAGACATCTACTGGCAAAAACACCGCTGCGAAGACTGGAGCACGGCAATAGACTACGACAGCATCTGTAAAGCGCAAGAAGGCGATCAGGATCACCGGGCATGAACAAAAACAAGCAAACATTCAACCGCACTATCAGCGATTTCGACCTGCGCCTGCTGCGCATCTTCAAAGCTGTGGTGGAGTGCGGTGGCTTCGCCGCGGCAGAAGCTGCACTCAATATCAGCGGCTCGGCGGTGAGTATCGCGATGAATGACCTGGAAACCCGCCTGGGACTGAGGCTCTGCGAGCGCGGGCGCGCCGGTTTCTACGTCACCGCCGAGGGCGAACAAGTGTTCGCCGCAGCCTGCGAAGTACTCGACTCGATCGAAGCTTTTGGTGAAAAGATCAACGATATCCACACCCACTTAGCCGGAGAGCTCTTCATCGGCATGACGGACAACCTCGTCACCATTCCGCAGACCTGCATCACCAATGCGATCTCCAACCTTAAAGCGCGCGAGCCGAGTATCGCTATCCACTTGAAAATGATGCCCCCGGACGACATTGAAATCGACGTGCTCGAGGGCCGATTGCAGCTGGGGGTCGTCCCGCGTATGCGCCCGCTCAATACCTTAGAGTACACCCCGCTCTACGCTGAGCAGTCACAACTCTACTGCGGTGCTGAGCACAGCGCTTTCAGCACGTCACCGCCTGAGCTGAGCATTGAACGAGTGCGCCAGTTTGATGCCATCAACCCGGTATACACAGAAAAGACAGATGTCAGTGAGCACTACTTAGCGCTCAATACCACAGCAACCGCCAGTGATCGCGAGGGGATCGCCGTCTTTATTCTCTCCGGGAAGTACGTCGGCTATCTGCCCACTCACTTCGCCAAACAATGGGTTGAACAGCAGCGCATGCGTGCGCTGCTGCCGCAGCATTTCAGCTTCAGCACCCAGTACTCTGTAATCGCCAAAAAGAGCGCACACCGCTCGCGCCTGCTGCAGGCCTTTTTAGAAGAACTCAACAGTGTGCTATCAACCCAGTCCCCTGCCGATGTGAAGCAAGGAGCGAGATCCGGTGAATAACCCGTATCGCCCGCCGGCACAAAATCGCGCCACGCCGCTACTGGCACTGACTGCCGCCTGCTGCGCAGGCGTGCTCTGGGGTAGTGGTGCCCTTGTGGTCAACCTGCTGATCGCCGAGCACGGCTTCACCGCGCAGAACATTTCTTTCTGGCGCTTTTTTATCGGCGCCGTCGTACTGCTGTTAATTTTCGGTCGCGCCTTACGCTGGCAGCGTTTGCGCCCGCTGATCTGGACCGTGCTGCTCGCAGGCAGCGCCATGGCCGGCTACGTGCTGTTGTGGTTTTTAGGTATCGCGCGCATGGGCGCGGCGGTGCCGACGCTGATTGCCCTGTGTCTGCCACCTGTAATCGTCACTGTGCTAGCCGTACTGCGAGGACAAGAGCGAGGCGATGACGCACTCTACCTGATGCTGGGCGGGGCGCTGCTAGGCACCTTTATGATAGTGCTCGAACACGGTGCCGACAGCGGCGAAGTAGCGACACGCGACACCTTGCTCGGGGTGCTTTTCTCAGTGGGTTCGGCGCTCTTGTACGCCTGTTTTACCTTGGTCAGCGGCAAGCTCTCAAACGCTCTGGGCGCTGGCCCTGCCACCGCTTGCCTCACAATTACAGCGGCAACAGTCACTGGGGTATTCGCCATCAATCAGCCCTATCTCTGGCCTCAGGATCTGCCGCCGCAAGCGTGGTTTCTCTATCTAGGAGTGATTACCGCGGCTCTTGCCCTGCTCGCCTTTAGTTGGGGCGCCGCCAGACTCAGCGCCACGGCACTCACCGTCGCCACCCTACTCGAGCCGCTGACCGCCGTTGCGCTCGCCGCGCTGCTGCTCAACCAACAGCTCTCTCCCCTGCAGTGGCTCGGCGGCGCACTGCTGCTGGTAAGTATTTGGCTGCTCGGCAAAAGAACGGCTGCCAAGGGCTGAGTTTGCGTTTACAATAGGCGCTCAACGCAAGCAAGAGGGAACTGGCTATTGCTCCGCCTCCTTAGCTGGTCCCTGATTATCCTGGTCCCAGCCACTGTCATTTTCGCACTTACATTCCCGCACTACTGGGAAATTGTCTTGGTGAACCTAGTCTTCTACAGCAAGATTCTGTTCAAACTCGCCAAGGCTGAAATTGTGCTCTTTATCTCCAAGATGACAGTGTTCAAGCTGATTCTGCTCACGCTCAAACGCTTTGTGATGGACAATATTATCAGTCGTGCCATTGCAGATCACTTCACCGTTCACATCACCCCAGAGCTCAAAAAGTGGTGGAAGAACTTGGATGTTAAAGGCATGGTGCTATGGTTCGCCCCGGTCAGCCTTGTCACCTTGATCAGTACTTGGTTGGCCGGCATTGCCAAAACCACACTCTTTGTCTTTATCAAAGCGCTGATCGCCGGCACTTTTAAGTTGCTCTGGCT
>JBMZCU010000281.1:2511-4694 GCA_049613705.1 Pseudomonadales bacterium
CATCCTGGCCCAGCTGGCTGAGCTACTGGCGGTCTCCTATCTACTGGAGAAAGTATCTAACACCTCTCTCTTCCAGAAACGGTTAAAACCTGCGCTCGGCCGACTGGTCGAGCGCTGTCGCTCAGTAGTCTCTTTTATCGATAAAAAGCTGCACCAGCCGATTAACAACAAGGTGGATCAACTCGGCAAGCAAGCCGCCGCCAAAATCCGCGCCGTGCGCAAGCAGCAACAGGCGCAGCGTGCAAAAACCGACAGCGCAGACAGCGCCAAGAAGACCACGACCGAGGAGAAATAAGCCATGATTATTCAAGCTTTCGAGGACATTTACCGCGACGAAGTGATCGCACTGTGGCGCAAGTGCGAGTTGCTAAAACCGTGGAATGATCCAGACAAAGACATTTCACGCAAGCTAAGCGAACACCCCGAGCTCTTCCTGATAGGCCTTGCGGACACGTGCGTGGTCGCCACGGCCATGGGCGGATACGACGGCCACCGCGGCTGGGTGAACTATCTTGCCGTCGACCCGGACAGCCAACACCAGGGGCTGGGACGTACACTTATGACGCAGCTGGAGGAGCGCTTAATCGCCCTCGGCTGCCCTAAGATCAACCTGCAAGTACGCTCCACCAACCCGTCGGTGATCGCCTTCTACCGGTCCTGCGGCTACGCAGTGGATGAGGTGACCTCTATGGGCAAGCGCTTGATTAGCGATCTCGATTAATACAGGCCGCTGCCTATAGGTTTTAGTGCTATCGGGGAAAAGCTTGATCGAAGCAGCTTTCTTTCTCCTGCTAACGTCTACAATGTATTCGCGCCACTGATACGCCTTTTTACTTTCCCTTCACAACAGCATGAAGCAGACACCACACAACGATGACACTCGATAGCATTAGCAGTATTGGCCTCCCCCTTTCACTGGCCGCCATTATGTTAGCCATGGGCCTCTCGCTACAATCACAGCAGTTTAAAGCCGTACTCTTGGCGCCGCGCGCATTTGTGATAGGCCTCACAGCACAACTCGTCGCTGTTCCTCTGATCGCCCTCGCTGTGATCGCTATGACCGGGATCAGTGGTGCACTGGCGGTGGGTTTAATCGCACTCAGCTTAAGTCCCGGTGGCACGACCAGCAACCTCTTTACCCAGCTCTGCAACGGCGATGTCGCCCTGTCGATTTCACTCACCACAGCCGCTGCACTCGTCGCGCCTTTCACCCTGCCACTGGCGACAGCCTGGGCGCTGCAGTGGCAGCTGTCGACGGCGGCGGAAATTGACTTCCCGGTGCTGCTGACTATCTCGCGCCTACTGGCTGTGATGCTGTTACCACTGCTTGCCGGGATGATGCTCAATCGCTACTGCCCCGTATTTTCTCAGAGGCTTGCGGCACCTATCCGCGGCATCGCGATAGCTGGATTGGGCACTGTTATCGCCTGCCTAGTGCTACAGCACTGGGGGCAATTTCCGCTGTGGTTTTCCCAGGTGGGTAGCGCCGTGGCACTGTTGTTGGCTGCCACTATGAGCTTAGGTTGGATACTGGCTCGCGCAGCGCGCCTCAAACGCCGACAGTGCAAGAGCATCTGTATCGAAGTGGGGATGCAAAATGGCGGCACAGCGCTACTGCTGACCCAAGGCGTGCTGGCCAATCCGCAGATGTCATCTGTGCCCATACTCTACGGCCTCACTATGCTCATCCCCATCGCTATTTTTACTTGGAGAAGCACGTGAAGCCTCTGGCCGACTATCATCCAATCAAAGCACTGCGCCCCTTTTCCCTGGTCGTTGCGCTAATAGGTGCTGGCCTAGGCGTTCTGCTGGCGCTGTTAGAGGGCCATAGCGATCTTTGGCGAGGCGCTCTGATTGTAGTCGCCGCGCTGATGGCCCAAGCTGGAATCAACTTAATCAACGACGTGGAAGATCTTAAGACAGTAGACAAACTCAACCGTGCAACGAGGCGCCGCATCTTGAGTAATACCAAGATCGCCGCGCTGCTGTTCGCACTGTGTTTTGCAACCGCAGGCTACTTTGCCGCGCTGCACGGCTGGCAGGTATGGGTGTACTCTCTGGCAATTGCGCTGCTGACGCTGAGCTACAACTTAGGCCCGCTCAACTTTAAAAGCCGCGGCCTCTCGCTGTTTCACGTGTTTTTACTGACCGGGGTACTGCTCGTGCAGGGCGCCTACTTTGCC
>JBMZCU010000282.1:0-4693 GCA_049613705.1 Pseudomonadales bacterium
CCCGCCAAACAGAGCTTCCCATCACTGAATCGATCAAGTGGGGGCAGCTGAGTTTTCACTGCGACACTGGCAGCCCCCTGCGCATTGGCTGGAGCCCAAAAACACCTGAGCACTACCAGCTGTTCTGCCACTGCCAGACTTCCTTGATCGACACCTTTCGCCAGCTCTACAGCGACCAGTTGAGCTTTGAGGGCAACCGCGCCATCAACTTAGCGCTCAACTCACCTATCCCGGCAGCAGTTCAGCACTGCATTGCCCTGGCCCTCAACTACAGAGCGCTGCGCCACCTCCCGCTGCTCGGCGCAACGGCTCACCACTGAATAAGCGTCGCGCTCTGCAATCCGCTTACTCAACCATTCAGTTAAGTTAACTCAAGTTATTTAGGATACAACTTAATGCTATGCGACCGCAGAATCAGCCTGCGCTCGCCAATTTGCGGCGCAACACACTCTTCTAAAACAAATACTAAAAACAGAGAACAGTATGAAATCCA
This sequence comes from Pseudomonadales bacterium, assembly GCA_049613705.1. Taxonomy (GTDB): domain Bacteria; phylum Pseudomonadota; class Gammaproteobacteria; order Pseudomonadales; family Balneatricaceae; genus Rs1. The sequence continues at coordinate 494 of JBMZCU010000282.1, forward strand.
AAAAAACAATTAAAAACCTCGTCTCTAGCTGTGCAGCCAGCTTGGTATTAGCACTTTCAACCGCGACAGCGGCAAGCGATGATTTTATCCTCGCGCACGCCTACCCGTCAGATCATATCTTTAACCTGACCTCCACAACCTTTATCGATCAGTTAAAAGCGCAAAACTCGACGCTAAATGTTAACTACCACCCAGGCGGAGACCTAGGTGATTGGGCCTCTATTTTTGAGCAGTCCATGGAAGGGGTCGTGCCGATGACGATGAGCTTTGGCGCCTCGGAATTCGAGCCTAAATTAGACCTCTCATGGCTCGGTTATGTCGTCGACAACTGGGATGACGCGCGCAAAGTCTACGGCCCTGACGGCCAGATGATCGAAGTCTACAACGAGATTCTCGACAAACTTGACCTGCGCCTTTTAGGTACTATTCCAACCGGTTTTGGCTCAGTCGCTATCCGCAAGGGCATTGGCAAACAGCCCACTAACTTCCCGGCAGATGCCAAGGGAATAAAAATGCGCGTTCCACCGGTGCCAATTGCTATCGAGCGCTTTAAAAACTGGGGCTTTACCGCCGTGCCTATGCCTTATGCAGAGCTCTACACAGCGCTTCAGCTGGGCACCGTAGACGGGCGCTCCTTTGGGCCCTCTGTAGAAATCTGGCAAATGCGTGATGTGCTCGAATCCTACGTGCTGACAAAAGACTATTTTGAGCACGCATTCTGGGTGGTCAACAAGAGCTGGTTTGAAGATCTAGCCAAAGATGAGCAGCAAAAGTTACTTGCCGCCGCTAACGTCACCATGGGCCAAGTGTGGGATAAAGCACAGGCCATCGACGAAGGCTTTTTAGCCGATGTCAAAAGCGCGGGCATCCAAGTTGTCGAGCTCAGCCCAGAGGAGCTGGCTACAGCCAAAGCGGTTATCTACGAGAAAGAATGGCCTTACATGGAGAAGATCATGGGTAAAGAGATCATGGATATGATGAAGAAAATCGCCAAGATCCAATAACCCAGTCACCGCCAAAAAACAAACTCAAGCAAGTTTTAAAAATCAGTAACTTGTGAGCCAGTTAGCCCCGCCCCAGGGGCTTTTTTTGGCGCGTCCTCCCCACTTTTTTCAAGAGGATTGCTATGAAAGATTCCAATTTGCAGTCACCACCTTGCCCCGCACCTGATGAGGCTTCAGCACCCGCTAGCTCGTTTTTGTGCCGCACGGAGATCTGGGCTGCTCATCTATTGCGCGCAATGATGTTTTTCTGCTGTATTTCACTGGCGCTTTTAATGTTCATCCAAGTCATTTTACGCTACGTGCTCGACTCACCCTTTGTCGGCATCGAAGAGATGTCCATCCTACTGGCGGTGTGGATTTACTTCCTCGGTATGGGGTATGCCACGAAAACCCAAGAACACATTCACGGCGGTATCCTCAGCCTTGTCGTCAGCGACCCTCTGATCTTGAATGCTACGCGTCTGTTCGGCGGTGTGCTGTGCATGCTCGGCGCCTGTGTCTTTGGATACTTTGCGCTGCAATATGCGCTTAAAGAAATCGATCGCGGCCGCGCCAGCATAGTGATGCAGTGGCCTCGCTGGATTTGGAGCAGTAGCATGATGGCCGGTTTTGCCATGATGATCGTCTACTTCGCGCTAAACAGCTACCGCCAGTGGCTGCATGTGCTGCACATTCACCGCCAGGCTAAGGGGTAACTCATGGACATATTTCTCCTTTCGATGGGGCTTATTGTCCTACTCATTTTGATAGAAGTGCCGGTTGCTTTTTCTTTCGGCATTGGTGCCATGCTGTTCACCTTCGCCACGGGTAACGATATATCTTTTCTCATTCCCCACGGCTTTAAAACTGCCAGTGGTTTTGCACTCCTGGCCTTACCGCTGTTTATCTTTGCCGGCTTACTGATGGCCGAGGGCGGTATCTCCGAGCGTCTACTCAACTTTATCAATGCGATTGTCGGGCGGATCAAAGGCGGGTTGGGTGCGGTCACTGTCCTTACCTGCGCACTGTTCGGGGCAATATCTGGCAGCTCGTCTGCTGCAATTGCCGCTGTTGGGCAAATCATGATCCCGCGCATGGTAAAAGAGGGTTATCCACCTGGACATGCCACGGCGCTGGTCGCCTGCTCCTCGGTATTGGCGCTATTGATTCCCCCGAGTATCCCGATGATTATCTTCTCGATCACCGGCGGCATTTCTGTGGGCGCTGCCTTCCTCTCGACTATCATTCCGGGCATTTTGCTGGCACTGCTCTACTGTGTGCTCAATATCTTGTTCGTGCGCAACAACCCCGACATCAAAGTCGCCCCTCCTGTGCCCAGGCGAGAAGCTTTCAAGCAAGTGGTCAAAACCGGTAACAAAGCGCTGTTCGCCATGTTGATGCCCCTGATTATCTTGGGCGCCATCTACAGCGGTATTGCCACGCCCACTGAGGCCGCGGCTATCGCGGTTATTTACGCGGTACCTGTGGGGCTGTTTATCTACAAGGGAATCGACCTGCGCGGACTAGGCCGAGTCACCATCAGAGCGGTCACCATGACAGGCTCCATTATGGCGGTGCTCTTCTTCCTCTTTATCATGAGCCGCGCCATGATTTTAGAGCAGATCCCCAAGGAGCTCGCCTCCGCCTTGCTGCAACTATCCGATAACAAATACGTTATTCTGTTGTTGATCAACCTGTTGCTGCTGCTGATCGGCATGATAGTCGACGACATTTCCGGCAGTGTGCTCGCCGCGATTATTTTCCTGCCGGTGATCACGCAACTGGGGATCGACCCGATTCACTTCGCCGCTGTCGTGGGTGTGAACTTGGGACTGGGTAATGTATCTCCGCCCTGTGCGCCTATGCTGTATATGGCCGGGGGGGTGAGTAAGCTCTCACTCGATAAGTACTTTGCCCCCACCCTCAAGTTCCTGTTACTAGGGCACGTGCCTATCGTGCTTATCGTCACCTTTATCCCGCAGCTGTCGCTCTTCCTGCCGCAGCTACTGCTCGGATACTGAGCGATTGAGTTTGCTGTGACAGGGTGTTGCAGTATGCCGCCACAGGGATGTGGCGCACAGGCGCCCCCGACAGCGAAATCGCTGCAATTGGGTCCCATATCTAGTATTAATAGTATGTAAACGCAGAAACCTGCACTTTTACCCTCATAGATAAAAGGCAGGCGATGCACAAACCTTGGATGGAATATTGAACAAACACGTTGTCAATCAACTCAGCGACACTGATCTGCGGTTGCTTCGCATCTATCGCACTGTGGTCGAGTCCGGCGGTTTCTCCGCCGCCGAAGCGGTGCTCAATATCAGCACCGCCGCGATCAGTGCCGCGGTAACCGATCTTGAAACCCGCCTCGGCTTCAGGCTGTGCGAGCGCGGCCGCGCCGGCTTTTCGCTCTCTTCTGAGGGACGCGAGATCTACCAATACATCTTGCAGCTGCTCAGCGCCATCGAAAACTTTAAGACCCAGGTCAACGATTTACACTCCACCTTAAAGGGTGAACTGAATATCGGCATCACGGACAACCTAGTCTCTATGCCCAAGATGCACATCACCGACAGCTTGGCCAAGCTCAAAGATGCGGGGCCAGATGTGATCGTCAATATCCGCATGATACCGCCGATCGATATCGAGCGCGGGGTACTCAACGGCAATTTGCACATCGGCATACTGCCGCGGCTCAAGCAGCTTAAAGGCCTGGAGTACACTGACTTGTACCGCGAGACCTCTAAGCTCTACTGCGCGGCAAAGCATCCGCTCTTTAAAGGTGACGATAGCCAGATAGATCTGCAGCGCTGGAGCGCCGTGCTACCGCGCTACGAGCAGAGCGCTGAAATCAAACAGCAGCTGCAGCAACTCAAAACAGAGGGAGCCGCCAGTGCCACCGATCGAGAGGGTATCGCCTTTTTAATTTTGACTGGGCGCTACATCGGCTACTTGCCCGATCACTTCGCCGAGCGCTGGGTCGATGCCGGTACACTGAGGGTACTCGAGACACCTGACAACACTTTTGAGACGCAGATGTCAGTCATCACCCGCAAGGGGGCGGCGATCAACCCAGTGGCGCAGGTATACCTCAACGACCTGCTCGCCTACCAGCGCGCAGAGCAGGCCCACTGACTGTTTCCCCTGTGTTGGATACCTCGCTCGCCCTTGCGCTATCGATTGACGATCAAAGCTTGATCTGCGCATATTTGCCGCC
>JBMZCU010000283.1:0-4661 GCA_049613705.1 Pseudomonadales bacterium
CAATTATTAAATAAAAATAGGGCAAGAAGCCTTTATTACGGAGAGTTCCATGAGCGCATTTAAAGCTAAAGCAGTTTCTAAGTTGGCGACGGTAACACTGGCTGCGGCCTTCATCGTAGGCTGTAGTTCTTCAGGCACTATTAAAGACAGCGGCGCTGATCAAGGTGCTGCGACAACGGGGGCGAATACTGGCAGCCAAATTCGCACGATCACTAGCGAAAATGTCGGTCAGCTGCAGAGTGTTTACTACTTTGACTTTGACCAGTCGACTATCCGCCCTGAAGGGTTGAACGATTTGTCACTACACGCCCAATTCCTGGCAGCTAACCCAGGTGCCGCTGTACGCCTTGAAGGTCATGCAGATGAGCAGGGAACACGTGAATACAACATCGCTTTGGGCGAGCGCCGCGCGCAGTCAGTCGAGCAGTTCTTGGTGAGCCGCGGTGTTAACGGTGGTCAGATTGAGACAATCAGCTACGGTGAAGAAAAGCCTGATATCTCAGGTCTGGCTTCTAAGAGTCGTCGCGTAGAAGTTAAATACACATCTAAGTAAGGTAGAGTGCGGTGAGTGTGATCAGGTTTTTGGCACTGCCACTGTTGAGCGCCAGTATGGCGTTACAGGCGGCAGAGGTTGAAATTATTCCCGTACAGGATGGTGCTGCCGGTGCCAGCCAAGGGTATGATATCGTGCTTGTGGTACAGCAGATGCAAGCTGAAATTCGCCAGTTGCGCGGCCAGATTGACGCTCAGCGCTACGAGCTTGCACAGCTCAAGCAGCAACAGCTGGAGATGTATCAGGACTTGGATGCGCGCTTGGGCGGTAAGCCTATTAGCGCAGCGCCAACTCGCGCACCAAGCGTTGCCCTAAGCGGCAGTGAAGAGCAAGATTACGCTGCAGCTTTTGCCTTGGTTAAAGCGCAAGATTTTGCGCCGGCGCAGAGCGCATTCGAGCAGTATATCAAGGCTTACCCCAAGAGTGCGCGCGCACCCAATGCGCATTATTGGCTGGGTGAAGTGACTTTGGCGCAGGGTAAGCTAGAGGCGGCGGCGAAAAACTTTGAGCGGGTCATCGATGGATTCCCAAAATCCAACAAGGTGCCCGATGCAATGTATAAGTTAGGGCGTGTCTACCAGCGCATGGGGGCGCCTGATCGTGCGCTTTCAGTGTGGAAGCAATTGGTCCAGCGCTATCCGACAGCGCCGGCCAGTACCTTGGCGAAAAGTGCGATGCGTTAAGACGGCTTGTCACAAGGTAAACGTTAAAGACAGGCTCAGGCCTGTTTTTTTGTCTGGGTGCAATGGCACCTGTGTAAGGGCTCTAAGACAGCTCACAAAACCGCTGTCGCTCAACTTGGCAGCAGAGTAAGTTAGGTAGATCAATGAACAAGCAAGCAAACCCTAAGGCAGTGATCCTGCTCTCAGGTGGACTCGATTCGGCAACAGTACTGGCAATGGCAAAGCAGCAGGGGTACGACTGCTATGTACTCAGTTTTGACTACGGTCAGCGCTCAGTGGTTGAATTAAACGCGGCGCGTAAACTCTGCGCCCAGATCGGCGTAATTGAGCACAAAGTGTTACGTATGCCGCTAGAAGACTTTGGTGGTTCCTCGCTGACCGATACCAGTATTGAAATGCCGCTCAGCGGTGAGGTTGCAGAGTCTGAGGTTCCAATGACGTATGTGCCGGCGCGTAATACCGTGTTTCTCTCTCTGGCGCTGGGCTGGGCTGAAGTGATTGAGGCGCGTGCAATTTTTATTGGGGTTAATGCCGTGGATTACTCAGGCTACCCGGATTGTCGCCCAGAGTTTATCAGTGCGTTTGAAGCAATGGCCAATGTGGCGACCCGTGCCGGGATTGAGGGCAATAAGCTGGCGATCGAGACGCCCTTGATGTCGCTGACTAAGGCGCAGATTATTGAACGGGGTGTGGCCCTTGGTATCGATTATCACGATACCGTGTCCTGCTATCAGGCGGATGATCAGGGCCGTGCCTGTCGCACATGTGACAGCTGTGCGTTGCGCGCGCAGGGTTTTGTCGATGCGGGAATTGAGGATCAAACTCACTATTTTAACTAATTGTGAGTCCGCCCTTGCTATTTCGTTCTGAAACCGTAGAATGGGCGGCCTCCACCAAGGGTCGTTAGCTCAGTTGGTAGAGCAGTTGGCTTTTAACCAATTGGTCGAAGGTTCGAATCCTTCACGACCCACCACTCCAATCTGTTAAAATGGTTTGTCGCACTGACAGATTAAGCACAAAGAACTTCCGTATGCAGCAGCCAGCCGATCTAGAACAGCGCATTATGATTCAAGAGCACTTCGCTCATGAGAATCTGCCCTCTGCGCTTAGCCAAGCCGAAATTGATGATTACAAAGCGCGTATCAAAGCCCAGCTCAAGGCGAAGAATGCGTGTTTAGTCGCCCATTACTACACCGACGATATCGTGCAGCAGATTGCCGAGGAAACTGGCGGTTGTATTTCCGACTCCCTGGAAATGGCGCGCTTTGGTGCAGAGCGCCCTGAGCAGACGCTGGTTGTCGCCGGGGTCAAATTTATGGGTGAGACATCCAAAATACTCAGTCCGAACAAGCGTGTATTGATGCCGACACTCGAGGCCACTTGCTCGCTGGATATCGGGTGTCCGATTGATGAGTTTAGTGCTTTTTGCGATGCCCATCCGGATCACGAAGTTGTGGTTTATGCCAATACTTCTGCCGCGGTTAAAGCGCGGGCTGATTGGGTTGTCACTTCAAGCATTGCGTTGGATGTGGCGCGTCACCTGGAAGAGCAGGGTAAGAAAATTATCTGGGCGCCGGATCAGCACCTAGGGAATTACGTACAGCAGCAAACCGGCATAGAAATGCTGATGTGGCAGGGCTCTTGTATTGTACATGAGGAATTCCAGGCCAAGGGCATTCTAGACTTGCAGAAAATTTACCCTGACGCCGCTATTTTAGTGCACCCGGAATCACCTCAGTCTGTGGTCAATATCGCCGATGCGGTAGGCTCGACAACACAGTTGATCAATGCGGCGAAGACACTGTCCAACCAGCAGCTTATTGTGGCGACAGATCGCGGCATCTTCTACAAAATGCAGCAAGCGGCTCCTGGCAAAGAGTTTTTTGCAGCGCCGACAGGGGGTAGTGGTGCTACGTGTCGCAGCTGTGCGCATTGCCCTTGGATGGCAATGAATGGCTTGCAAAATATTCTACAGAGCTTAGAGCATGGCACGGGTGAAGTGTTTGTCGACCCTGCATTGATAGAGGATGCGCGCAGGCCACTGCAGCGTATGCTGGACTTTTCAGCGTCATTGAGAAAATAGAAAAAAGGCTGCACTTGCAGCCTTTTTTGATCGTCTAGAATGCGAGAGCTTCCAGGTTTTCTGAGGGGATCAATCTTTACGGTAGTCGTCTATTTGCTGATGGATCTGGTTGAGCTTAGACTCAATCACGGCATCAAGCTTATCGATATTGTCTAAAATAGCCTGCTTTTTGTTGCTCTGCTTCTGTTCTGGCTGCAAACTCACCAGTTTTCTCAGTTCTTCGATTGCCAGTAGATACTGCGAGCAAACGTGTGCCTCACTGCTGCCATCAGCTTTGGTCGATACTTGTTGGCCGCGCTTAAAGTGAAATTTGACGCTGCGCTCAAGTACGCTCCCCCGCTCGCGGCGATAGTGTACTTTGATGACATCGACATCAGCTTCACGTGAGAGGCTGTATTTTATAACGTGATCTAGTGCCTCGACGCCGAGTGCTTCTAAGGTGGGGTATTCAATCATTTTCTATCCTAAAGGGCGGGTAGCGATGAGGTACCCGCCGGGGTGTTTCATTATTGAATGGTTTTGACGATTGCCTGAGCGACATAATCGACGTTAGCTTCGCTGATGCCTGCAATGTTGATGCGGCTAGAGCCTGCCATGTAGATGGAGTAGTTGTCGCGCAAGACGTCGACTTCTCGCTCGCTGATACCGAGGAAAGAGAACATGCCTTTTTCGGCGGTGATAAAGTCGAAGCGACCGCTGACGCCGGCGGCGCTGATGTGCGCGGCCAGTTGACGGCGGTTGTGCGCCAGGCGTTCACGCATCTCGCTGAGCTCGTCACGCCACAGTTTGTCGAGGGCGCTATCGTCTAATATTGTCTCTACAATGGCGGCGCCGTGCGCCGGTGGCATAGAGTAGTTGCCGCGAATAGTGCTGAACAACTGGCTCGAGGAGATGGCCGCGCGCTCTGCATTTTCGCTGATAATGATGACAGTACCCGTGCGCTCGCGATAGAGGCCGAAGTTTTTAGAGCAAGAGCTGGCAACGATCATCTCAGGTACGCTCTGCGCCATCAAGCGGACGCCGTAAGCGTCCTCTTCGAGCCCATCCCCCAAACCTTGATAGGCGATATCGATAAAGGGAATCAGCCCTTTGCGCGCGACCAGTTCGGCAGCGCTCTGCCACTGTTCGCGGTTCAAGTCAGCGCCGCTAGGGTTGTGGCAGCAGCCGTGTAAGAGTACGAGATCGCCAACACTGGCGCTCTCTAACGTCTCCATCATAGCGGCGAAGTTGACGCCTTTTGCTGCGCTGTCGTAGTAGGGATACTCTTTGAGCTGTAAGCCGGCATCGCCCAGCAGAGGCACGTGGTTGACCCAGGTCGGAGTGCTGACCCATACAGTTGCCG
>JBMZCU010000284.1:0-4657 GCA_049613705.1 Pseudomonadales bacterium
CGCTATATTGAAAGAGCCATGATATGACTACTTCCCCACCGTGCCCTGCATGTCAATCAGAATTGAGTTACCAAGATCGAGAGCTTTGGGTATGCCCAGAGTGCGGACACGAATGGAGTGATAGAGAACAGCTAAAAGAGCCCGATTTCCGAGTGGTAGATGTTAACGGAAATATCTTACAAGAAGGCGATCACGTTACAGTGATTAAAGACCTCAAGGTCAAAGGCTCTTCATCTAGTGTCAAAATCGGTACTAAAGCACTGATTAAGCGCATTGTCGAAGGCAAAGATCATCAGCTAGATTGCCGCGTTGATGGTGCTGGCGAGATGATGGTCACCGCCGCGTTTGTAAAAAAAGCATAGCGTTATACGCTATCTAAAGATTTTACTGGCCTCAAAGTTAGCGCACATTTGACCTTTGTTTATCAAATACTGCTCGATGTATGGGGCGCTGTAATGGTGTGCTGCCATGGAAATTTGCTGGTCGCCTTGCGTAATTAGCTTGGCAAATGCGCAGCTAAATACCTGCATGCTGTGACCGTCGAAGTTACTACGTGGTTCGAACTGCACACCTATATCGTGTCGGCCATAGCGTGCGCTGGTGGCATTGGATGTGATAAAGCGCAGTTTCTCTAATACCTCGCCGCCATGATAGAGCCTATAGATAGTGGGGTATTCATTATCCACTAGGCGGTTGAGGCGCAGCGACGTCCAGTTGGTAACCGGTGAGGTATTAAAAGTGATCACCTCTTGAATATCCCTCGATAGATAGCCTGCTTGCTGCGCTAACCCCCCTCCCAGTGAGTGTCCTGTTGCATAGATCACTATATCGTTGTTGGCGAGTTTCAGCTGGTGAATGATGTTGGGCAGATGAGCGCGGGCTAATTTGTACTGCGTAGGTTCAATCCCGAAAAAGGCCGAAGTATTGGCGCTCCAGTCAGCTAAGTATTCGCCTCTGCGGTTTTCTGTTCCTCGATACGCGATCACCGCTTGGCTGATGAGCCCTTGATTATTAGTGTAGACAAAAGTGTCGTAGAACAAACCGTTTACACTTAAACATGGTCTGATGGAGTCCAAGCCTGGGCGCCAGCGTTGCCACTTGCCCAGGTTATCTGACGGAAGTGGTGGATATCTGTATTTCTCGCTACTGGAACTTGTGTGGGCAGAGCACTCGGTTGCAATGTCCCGCTCATCGCTTAAATGCCGTAGATAGACCAGCTCTGATAATAGCGCCATAAAGCCAAAGCGCGAGGCGATGTCTTGAGCGAATTGATCGCTGTAAAGCGCGGCTGTTTGTTGGGCGCCGGGGCGCTGGCTATCATGAGGGGTGTGTTTGTTATATTTTTCATCTTTGGCACGCCAAGTATTTAGCGTGCCGCATCCTGTGAAGGTAAGCGCAATGAGCGCAATTACAAATATTCTCATGTCGACACTCCTTGTAAGCTCTAAAGGAGTGTATGTTTTGTTTGTTTTTTGATCAAGAGTTGGCTTTCGAGCTGTTTGTGAGGCGCCATTCTAGACGCTATCACTGGCGATGATAGGCGCGAGCATTAGAGCGAAGAGAGCGAAGAGAGTGACACGGGGGCGGTGCCCTATGGTATTTGGACTTTGGTGTGCGTTCGCGAGTACACTGCGTGCAGGGTACAAGTTGCTACAAGGTGATTCAAGTTGCATAGAGGGATGAGGTTTGAAAAGCATAATAGGGACAGTGTTGCTGACATCTTGCGCGCTGCACAGCGCGGCGAGTGAGTGGTCGCTGCAGCGCTGTGCAGAAGCTGTTGCGCAAAAAGATACGGGCCTGATGAGCGCCGGTGAGCTGCATAAAGCCGCGATCACTGCGTTTAACGCCGATGACTATGCGACATCGCGCCAGAGTTTTAGCCGCATCGGGCGCCAGTTGCGCGTTGTGAGCACCTCCTATGCAGGGCTTTACAATGCCTGTCGCGACTATATCAAACAGCAGAGTAGGCAGGACTTTGTAGCCAAAGATCTCGCGAGCGATCAGCTGCGAAGTGTTACGCGCTGCTACAGCCAATACTATGTACCGATGAAACGTGAATACAGTGCATTGAAAGCGCAGCTAGAACGCGTCGATGCCCAGCCAGCCAACTTCACCGCACAATTAAAGCAGGAGGTTACTTCGTTGCAAAACCGGGTGCTGGGTCTGCGTTATGAGTGCCAGGGCATTGATCCTGTGGTTCGCGATCAACTGCTAGCCTTAAGCGAAGCACAAATAGCGCGTTACAAAACACGTGTGCAACAAAAGCCCTAACGGATGAGCACGCTATTCGCCTGTGTCAGCTTTAGTGTACTAAAGCTGCAAAATTGAGTGCACTAACAGAACTTGTTCAAATAAGTACAGGCGGTGATGAAGGCCGCTTCCTGATATTTCTTTAGTGTAGCGGGGCGCAGGAAGTGGTGCTTTTTGTCTGCCGCTGCGATTGACTGCGCGCTGAGCAACTCTACGTTGGCGCACCCGCTGAGTTGAATGGCCGCCTCCATTTTAAATGAGATGGCTCCGCCTGCCATGGTCCCTTTTTTAGCGCGTTTCTTGATTACAAAGGTGTCGATTGACTGCGCGTTTGCAAATGCTTGAACCTGGTGTTGAAAATGTTGCATCGCCTCAATGGACTCATCATCTTCAAGGGTGATTTTGGACGCCGTTAGCAGGCTAACCTCGCCGCTTTGGGCATGGGGTTCTAAGGCAACTAAAATGGCTTGAGAGGCTTTAAGTTCGACAGCGCAAATCCGAGACATAGGGGAACTCTATTATTCAGTGAAGCACAGATTCTAATCGCTAAACGTGATGGGGGATAGGATTTGAGCGATAAAGTGCTGCCCTGCAGCGGCAGATAAAAAGTCCTGTCTCCACTTTCTTGAGTACGTTAAAATGCGCGGGCAATTTTTGGGAGCCCACATGAGCGACTTATTTCACTACAGCCATACCTTCACTCTCACCCGCGATTACTTGAGTGAGTGCTACGACCAATCCGTGGTCGTGGATAGATCGATTGTCCGCTATAAACGGGCCCTGATCACTTTAGTGTTCGGCGCGGCGCTACTGCTACTAGAGCTGGTGACAGACAGCATAGCCTTTTTCGTGCTCGCATTAGGTGTGCTAGAAGTCTTTGCCACGCGCTATCACAAAACATGGTGGCTGTGGCGCCAGATGTTGGGTAAATCCTACAAGAGCACAGTGACAATTGACTTTGACGATAAAGGCGTGCGAACCCGTTCAGTGCACGTTGATCAGCACATTGCCTGGGCTGATGTGACAGCTGTTGAAGAGACCTCGGCAGGTTTTATTCTGCGCCATGACAAGGGATCAAATTACGTGTCGAAGAGTACGTTGGATGAGGCTGCACTGGCCTTTCTAGCCGCGCGAAAATAGCCCTTATTTCGCGTGTGATCTAATCGCCAGTGCCCGCGCCAGCTTCTTTTTTGCCGGGTGGCGCAGGGCGTGGCGAATCAACCATTTGCGCTCATCACTCGCGCCAACCAGCCAGCGCTCACAAATATCGAATACCCGCTCGGGATGGTTTTTAGCGATATCGCCCAAGTGGTTGGCCACCGAGCGGCGCACATAAAGTGCAGGGTCGTCTTTGAGGGCCTCTAAGATAGGCAGCGTGGGGCTGGGATCACTGATAAAGGCTTTGAGTTGTTTGCCCCAGGGCAGTTTAGGCCGGGTGCCTTCACTGCAGAGCCTGCGCACGTGAGGGCTTTCGTGGGTCAGCCAAGCTTCAATGTACTTCAAGGTGTGCTCAGGTCTCTCAATCAGAAAGTCGCGAATCGCAAACTCCGCGCTAAAACGCACCGTGAGCGCGAGCATGCCACGAACGGCACTGTCGAAGGGATCTTCACCTTGGTTGTAGCTTGGATCGCGCCCATACTCAGCAATGTAAAAACTGTGTGGCAAGTAAAAGAAGCCCGCCAGCCCAAAATCCTCACTGTAGGGCCGCTCTGGCGGCATTGAGGCGATAAGCATCGCGATGGCTTCATCGTAGCGTTGCGGCAGGCAGTTGTGCAGTGCGTTGGCGATGTGTTTGCCGCGCTGCATCAAACTCAGTGGCTCCAATCCCGCAAGCGATAGCTGCATAAAACGGTCAATATCAAAGTTCTGATCGACGTAGTAAAGGTTGTGACCAAGGCACTCTACGGCCTCTGTATCTAGCAGTGAAGTAAGTGGCACGCCTTTTTCAATGGCGCGCGGGGCTTTGGGAATACAGGGCGGTCGCAGTGTGGGCATTGGTATTTTTCACAGTTTACAGAGCGGATGTATAACGTACTTTCGTTTACTGAGCACCATTCTATTGCGCAGGTTTTGATTAAGGTACAGCTTGGGGCAGCGAACCAGTAACGAGCGTGTTAAAAGCTTCAAGTTGAATGACTTTGTAACTTGGATTCATTGTGTAATTCAACCTTGAAAAATAGCCGTCGGTCGCATTGTACAACCAACTTCCCTCAAGCGGGCCTCCCAGGATGCGGATACTATGTGTCCACTCATAATTTAAAGGCTGCTTAACTGTAACAAAGCCTGAAATGGCTTTGTGAATTTCAGCTATATCCTGAGCAAGATGTATTTTTCTTTTTAGCTCAGCAGCTTGCTTAAGCTTTATAACTTCGATCGAAGACGCCACTTCTTCAGCGCGCAAAGGCAG
>JBMZCU010000285.1:0-4653 GCA_049613705.1 Pseudomonadales bacterium
CGCCGTCTTTGAGCACTAACTCGTAGAGTGCTGTCACACTCTGGCCCGCGCCGATATCGGCTGCATCGACCTTGTCATCTTTAAATTCGTGGTCTTGTAGCTGGCGATTTTGATAGCCGATCAGGCGATAGCGTGCGACCGTTTTAGGGTTGAACTCCACCTGGAACTTCACATCCCAGGCGAGCGTACTCAGCAGCGCGTCGAGCTGATCGATCAGTGCCTTTTGCGCCTGCATCAGAGAGTCGATGTAAACGGCCGCTCCGTTGCCCACATTGCTGATACGCTCCATCATCTGATCGTTGTAGTTCCCTGTGCCCAAGCCGATAACATTCAGTGACACCCCGGTCTCGCGCTTGTCTGCGATATAGCTCTCCATCTGTCTAGGGTCCTGCATACCGAGATTAAAATCGCCGTCTGTCGCCAGGAAGATCTTGTTCGCCCCGCCGTCGATAAAGTGGCGCTGTGCGGCCTCGTAGGCCAGCGCCAAGCCGTCCTCACCATTGGTCGAGCCGCCGGCGCGCAGGCCGTTGATCGCCGCTATAATACGCTGTTTTTGGCTGGCGCTGACACCGTCCAGTAGCTGCTGCGCTTGACCGGCGTAGGTGATGATCGACACTTTGTCCTTATCGCTAAGCTGATTGACCAGTAGTGCCAGCGAGCGCTTGAGTAGCCCCAGCTTGTCATCGCTGCCCATAGAGCCGGACACATCGATCAAGAAAACTAAGTTTTTGCCGCCCTGGGTTAATACATCTTTGGCTTGCAGCGAGACACTCAACAGCGAGGTCTGCGCACTCCAAGGCGTTGCTGCTAACTCGTGGCCCATCGCCAGCGGCAACTTGCCGCTGGGCTGCTTGTAATCGTAGTCAAAGTAATTGATGAACTCTTCGGCGCGCACCGCATCCACAGGCACTCGGTTACCGGCGTTGATGAAGCGCCTAGCGTTGGCAAAACTCGCGGTGTCAACGTCCGTGCTCAAGGTACTCAGCGGCTGTTGCATAGGATCGATAAAGGTATTGTTCTCGCTGTGCTCGTAGTTTTCGCGCTGTTCGGGTGCTGGGTACACCGGCATCTGGGGAATACCTATCGCCGCACGCTTTTGCAGTTGCCCCGCTGCGACATCGGCGACGGCGAACTCATAGGCCTGCACCTCAGCGCGGGCCGGTGCGGGCGCCGCTTTCGATGGTGCAGAGCGCGCAGCTGAGTTGGGGGTGTCAGTTGCCGAACAAGCGATCAAGAACGCCGCCGACGAGAGTAGCATGGATGTTTTAACTGTGTTTTTCATAGTGACTCCACAAAGCTTGAATGTGGAGCCAGTTTAAAGAGAGAGATTAACTGGCAGCAGCGCAACAAGCGCTATAAAATGGTCTTCTTTTTATTAAGAAAACATGCTATGGCAAATTTATACGCGCGCGTACACCGCCTCAAGGCACAGGGCTGGACTTGGCAGCGTTTTATCGACGAGCTCGATATCCTCTACCCAGGCTCGGTCGATGAAAAAACCTTACTCGCCCTGTATCGCCAGCCCCACCGCCGCGCGAGCAAGCACACCGCAGCACTGATAAACCAGCTGCACCAAAAATACTTCCCCTCGCCTTTCCCCGAAGACAGCGAGGCACTGCTCGGCCTCTACAACCGTCTAGTGCAGTGCAAGCGCCACAACTCACTGGATGAAGACCGCCGCGATCTACTGCGCTTTTTGCAGCGTGACTGCCAGCACGGCGAGCCGCTGCGCCGCGCTAGGCTTCACTGGCTAAAGGCGGACATCCACCTGGACCAGCTACCACGCCTGCGCGACAACGGGCTCAAAGAAAAGTTAGCGCAACAAAAACAACTGGCTTTAGCGCACTACGCCCAGGCCCACGCACTACTCGTGGCGCAGCGTCTAGAGCAGCCAGCGTCGGGAATCACCGAATTCACCCTCTACAAAGTCGAGCAAAACATGTTGGCCTGTTACCTCAATGCCCTGCCCACCCAGGCGCGCTACAGCAACCCAGATCTGCTAGACTACCTGCGTCGCGGGCGCTACTTTGAGGCCACTCGTCAGCTACTCAAGGACGAGCCCTATCAGTGGTTAATCGCGCGCAATGCATTGCGCTTGGGTGCGATACTGCAAGACAAGGCACTGTGTGAGATATTCTTCGAAGCGCTGTGCCGTGCCAACAAAGCCTTTGTCGACCCGAGCTACCAGCCCAGAGAGGCACCGGCACTGGCCGACAGCCCCGTTTTCGAATGGGCAATTAAAGCATTAAAACGATAGAGTGCACCCTATAAATAAAGACCATTGAGATGCACCGCAACTGGAGAGCACAATCCCCGTGATCAAGCTTTTGACAAGAACACTCCTTCCCCTAGCACTCGTGGGATTACTCACGGCCTGCTCGAGCTCAAACGAGACCCAGGGCGATATTCAGCCGGCACCTGCCGCGGCGCCTACGCTGGAAAAAGCTCATCCCAGTGCGCAGCAGCGCGTGCAGAAAAAAGCCGTTCCCGTGGAAGAGTCTCAGATACAGGGCGATTTTGAGTCTATAGAAATTAGCGGTGAGGACGATATGCCCAGGCTCGACTGAGCCTAGGGCGAAACAAACCTAGTCGATATGCTCACTCGTGACTGACAAACTCAGTGCGAGAGCCATCACAGTGCAGATCACACACAGTATCGACACTGCCATCTTCGTGCAGCGCCAATAACCCCAGGCCGCTGCGCTCGATCAAGCGCCTGCTGTGATCACCGACCACTTCACGATACTGTACTTGCATCCCGCGGCGCTTGGTAAAGAGATTGAGTGGCGAGTATATAGAGTAGAGATAGCGATTGAGATGATCTAACACACTCAGCAAGCCACTGGGAAACTGATTCTTGATCCCACTGGAGGTAATCTGCCAGATGCGCGGCGAGGTATCGCGAAAGCGCAGCTCTACATCGTAGACAAAAGAGTAGTGTACGTCCCCGGAGAGAATCACAAAATTTTGCGGTGTTTTAGGGTGGCGGAACATATTGAGCAGCGCATGGGCCGCCCCCGGATGCGCCATCCAGTTCTCCGCATCCACCAGCAGCGGCTTGCCGATCAAGGTCGCAAAGCGCTGTACAGCTTCGATCAACTTGACTCCAAAAATGGGTGCCGGCGAAACGAGGATCACCGCTTGCTCGCCGATCAGTGTTTGCTGCAGCTCACACAGCGCCTCCCAGTCCATCAACCCCGAGGGCTTATTTAAATTACTCTCAGAGCGCCAGCGCCGGGTGCGGCTGTCCATCACGACCAGCTTAGGCTGAGTATCGACCACATAGTGCCAGCGTTCAAAGCGGTAGAGATGTTCAATAAAGGCGCTATGACTGGCATCACTGGGCTGCTCGCGATACTGCTCGGCGCGGCGCCAAAAGTCCCCCTTAAAGTTATCGGGATCGTTACCCCAGGCCTGAAACAGCCAATAGCCCATCAGCGCATTACCCAAAATGCGCCGCGCAAAGGGGTGCTCGTAAGCTCGCTGCTCCCATTGTGCAGTTAAGTTCCAATCGTCGGTGACATCGTGGTCATCAAAAATCATGTAACAGGGAATGTGCGCCATCAGGCGCCGCACCCGCTCCAGACCGGCTACAAAGGGCTGCAGCGCAGCCAGTTCTTGGTCTTGGCGTTTGCGGTATTTCTCATCGACATTGAGTGCTTCAAGCGATACCTCGGCCCACAGCGCCGGCGACCAATTAAGCAGGTACATCGCGCAGATTTCAGCGAAGCTGATCAAGTGATTGTGATTGCTCGTACTGCTGAAAATGACTTGCCCACCCGGACCGCTGCCCGGCTGTGTACGCGGTAAAATGTCTTCGCGGTGATAGTACTGTCCGCGCTGTCGGTGCAGCTCACTGGCGGTGCTAAAAGGTGCTTGCGGCAGCTGCTCGTCATTGAGCCCAAGCTTTTCGATAACCGTGTGAATAGCACTGAGCATAGGACCTGCTACGTGATCTGCGTAGATCTGATCGCCACTGAGCATCAACAGAGCTGGGCGCGCCTCGAGATCTGTCAGTGTCTGCGCTAATTGCGTATCACCAGCCAGCAGTGAATCCTCGCACAGCGCCTGAGGATTGCGACACGAGCCGTGCAGCAACTGTTGAATACGCTGCGCGATAAAAAAGCTCGGGCGCTTCTTTGGGGCATAACACAATTGCGGCATCTGCGCGTGTAGCCCCTGCAGTTGTTCACCCTGGCGCAATAGCAAGTCATACTCGAGTAAGGTCTGTTCTGGCCAATCGTGAGAGAGATTGAGCAGGTGCACCACTGCGCGTTCGCCAATCGCGTAGCGGGTGACTTGCTCGGCATTTAACGCCAGCTTAGCGAGACACTCGTCATCTCGATAACACACAAACTCGCCCTCACAGGGCGCACTGCTGACCCACCAAAGCACAAACTGTCGACTATCGACTTTGCGCAGGATAGGGCCGGAAATAATTTCGTTCTGCAACTTGAGAAACACCCGTCAATCGTCTGAAGTTCAACACGATATGCTAGAGAAGTTGCAATGACAAGTGAAGCTAAACCCGCAGCCAAAGCGCCAGAGTATGCCTGCGAGGCTTTGAGCGGTGTGAGGGATTATCAAGCGCGATACAAAATCCAGTACAAGGCTCAATACAAGGCTCTGTTTTGAGCGCGCGATTCAAGCTAG
>JBMZCU010000286.1:0-4648 GCA_049613705.1 Pseudomonadales bacterium
GAGCGTTGGCGACCCCATACTCTATCGCGGCTTTACCGTGGGTCACATTCAAACTTACAGCTACGACACTAAGGCGGGCCAGGCCAAGTACGACATCTTTATCGAATCCCCCTACGACTCGCTGGTGACCAGCAACAGCCACTTCTGGAACACCGGGGGCATCAGCGTTAAGAGCAGTGCACAGGGCTTTAGTGTCGATGTCGGCACTTTAGAGACCCTGATCTCCGGCGGCATCGCCTTCGATGTGCCCGAGGATTTACCGCTCGGGGAGGCCGTGACTAAACCGCGCCAATTTACACTCTATAAAAACCGCCAAGATGTGACCGATAAACGCGAATACCAAGCCTTTGAATATGTCGTGCGGGTTGATGAATCGGTGCGCGGGCTCTACAAAGGCGCGCCGGTGCAGTACCGTGGCATTCGTGTGGGCTCAGTCAGTTCACCTTATATCAATTTCACCCAGGCTAAATCGCTCAAGGTCGATGAAATGGATTTGGTGAGTAAAATCGCTGTAGTGATTCGCATCGAGCCAGAGCGCCTGCTCGGCGTCAGTACAGCCGAGGAAGTTGAGGCCTTTAATCAAGAGTTCAAACAGAGCATTAAACACGGCCTGACAGCCAGTATAGAAACGGCGAATCTTATTTCCGGCAGTTTGATGGTAAACCTCGACTTTAATGGCGAGCCCTTGGCACAACTTGATAACTTTGGCCCCTACACCGTGATTCCCAGTACTGTCGAGGGCTTTAACAAGCTTACTGACAGCTTAGCCAATATTTTAGAGACCATGGAGCAATTGCCGCTGCAGGAGCTGGTTGTCAGTTTGAACAGTACGCTGCAAAGTGCTGATGCAGCGCTGCGCGGCGCCGATCAAACTCTGCAGTCACTGCGCACCAGTGCCAATCAGGTGAGTAAATTGCTCAAGAGCGATGAAACCGCTAAGCTCACGGCCAATGTCAATGCAAGCCTGCGTGAAATGCGCAAGGTGCTCAAAGGGTTACAGCCTGAATCCTCAGCCTATCGCGAGGTGCAGGCTACACTTTACAAGATGCAGAAAACCTTGGATGAGCTACAGCCCACACTGAAAAAGATTGGCAACAACCCCAGCGCTATTATATTTAGCACACCCAGAGACAGAGATTTAGAGCCGAAGAAAAAATGAGATTGTGCAATTATTTGTTAGCCTTGGGTGTTACAACCCTGGTCGGCTGCGCAGTGGTCGAGCCCGAAAAGCCGATCAATTACTACGTCTTAGATACGCGCCCCAGTGTCATTGCCGATAAGCCCGCTGCTGTGCCGCTCAAACTGCAGGGTATTTTACTGCCCGATTACCTGAACCAGCCCAATTTAGTGTTGCGCGATGAATCCCAGCGTATTCACGTAGCTTACTACCACAGTTGGGGGGACAGCTTACGCGGGGCAATTGAGCGGGTACTCAGCCGTGAGCTCAATGCACTCAATCGCGACTATGCACTGACGAAACAGTGCCGCAGCTGCCTCAGCCTGAGCGTAGATATTTCACATTTTTACCCCACAACACAGGGGGAGGTCGTGCTCTCGGGTGAATACAGTTTCAGCCAGGGGGATGGCGTTGTACAACGCCACCAATTCCTGATTGAGCAGACCCTTGAGCAAGATGGATACCAGCACGCCGTCGCCAAGATGAGTCGCGCGCTAGAGCAGTTGGCTGTCGAGATTAATGGCCAGCTAGAGACACTGGCACAGCGTTGATATACACGCCCGTTGCGGGCGTGTTGAGGTATGTTATTATTTAGGTAGCAGTACGAAGAGAGAACCGGGCTGCTTCATCTCCCCGGCGAGCGTTTTAGCACGCTCACCGCGGCCAAAGAACAGGTCGGCGCGCACCGGACCATTGATCGCCCCGCCCGTATCTTGAGCAAACACCAACCGACGATAGGGTTGCTGCGCACCCGGTAGTTGTGTATCCAGCCAGATAGGGCTACCCAGCGGTATGATGCTGCGATCGACGGCGACACTTCGCTCGGCGGTCAGCGGTACATTGAGCGAGCCACGTGGCCCGTTCTCAGTATCCTCGCGCAAGGTAAAGAATATATAGCTCGGGTTGTTGTTTTTAAGGGCTTGAGCGCGACTGGGATTGTTGTCCAACCAGTTTTGGATCGCCTCGAGGGACATATCCTTGGCTTCGACTTCGCCCATGGCAATCAAATCGCGGCCGATCGCGCGATACGGATGGCCGTTTTGATCGGCGTAGCCTACACCCACCACAGAGCCATCACGCATTTGCACAATACCGGAGCCCTGGATGTGCAAGAAGAAAGCCGCATCGCTGTTATCTACCCACAGCAGCTCGCTGCCGGCGAGCGGTTTGAGTGGCCCGTCGATTTCTGCACGTGAATAGAAGGGGGCAATTCGGCCATTAACCATGCGTCCGCGGGCGCGACCATCTTTGACTTTAAGTAAATTCTGCTCGGGTTTAACCTTGAGCAGTGCGGCAGGCTTTTTGTACAGCGGGTAATTAAAGCGCTCAGTGCGTACATAACTCCCTTGAAGCAGCGGCTCGTAGTAACCGGTGATCAAACCTTTGTCACTGCGGTTTTCACCCCGCACACGGTGTGGTTGGAAGTGCTGGCGAAAAAAACGTGCAACCGCTGCACTATCACTGGCCTGGAGCCCTTGCGCCGCTTGGCAAATAGCGGCCCATTCGGACTTTCTCTCTAGCTTGACACACTGCTGCTGCAGCGGCGCGACCAGCTGCTGGTGAGAGTCTGCCCCCCAGCCTTTGAGTGTGCTCCAACTAACGGGATCACTAATGCCCACTTTGTTGCTGCAACCGTAGAGAGTGATTGAGGCTAAGAGTATTGCAGTGCGCGTGAGCGCTTGGGAGTTGGATCTCACTGGGACCACCTACTAAAATATAAAGCGGCAATATAGCAGAGGGCAGGGGTGTGGTGAAAGAGAGACGCGCGGCCCGTGCCGCGCGTTAAGCACATAACGTGGATATTAGAAGTAGCGGCGCAGCGTAAACAGCACGCGATCGTCGCGATCTAAGTTGCTCACAGGGTCACTCGCCTGATCCGATGAGTAGACATTGAGCTCAACTTCAGCCTTCCAATCATCGCCGATGCGCCTGCTCGCCTCGACCTGAAAGCTTGTACCATCGCTGTCTAAATCGTAGAGGACACCGGCGAGCAGTTCGCTGCTGGCCTCATCGTTCAACGTTAAACGCGCGCCGATGGCAACGTCGTTTTGCATGATGCCGCCTTGCTCGCCGCGATCGTCGTAACCGTACTCCAGTAACACTCCGATATCCGCCGCCGATTCGTTAACCCCGTAAAAGGTGTATTCAAAACCGCTTTGGCTCGCCCAGAAATCTTCGGTCGCGTTTTGCTGGTATTTGGCTTCGACCTTCCACAGCCAGCTGTCGATCGTAGCTTGAAGGTCTAGCCCGACTTGCTCGATCTGCTGGTAGTGAGCTTGTAGCACTTGGTTACCGTTTTTGCTCACAGCGCGGTACTGCGGTGCGCGATCTGTGCCTTTAAACCAGTGCAGCCCCACATCGTAGACATCGAAGGAGTGACTCCAGCGCAGCGCAAGATCCAGGTGTTCACGGCCCTTGTCAGACTCAAAGGTGGTCAGGCTGTCATCGACCGCTAAGGAGCCGCGAAAACGGCTGCTACTACTGACATAGGTTTGCTCGCGAAAGCCGGGCAACACGAAAGCATCGACGATCCCCCAGTCTTTAATCACTGAGAGGTTGATCATAGGCTGGCCGAGCTTTTCCTCGTTGTTGAGGTTTTCCACGGTGTCGCTCTGGTTGATCGTATCGACCAAGTGCTGAAATTCAGTCACCCCCCAGAAGACTTTACGCACCCCGGTGCGCAGCTCCCAGTCATCACCCAAGTGCACCCAGCTCAGCTCGCGGATATCACCGTGAGTGCGTGCGCCATCGCGCTGATCTTTGCGCAAAAAGGGCTTAAACGTCACACTGTCATCGCCAGCGTTCCACTCCCAGTAGAGCTCGGGTTCAACGGCGATGGAGAGGTTGCTCGAGTAGTCCTGTCCGGCAAACTGCGCATCCTGGGTGAAGTAACTGAACTGGGTGCTGATTTGCCCGGTGGCTTCAAAAAACAGTTCCTCGGCAGCGACGCCCTGCGTGAGCAGGGCACCGCCTAGTGTGACAACGGCGAGAGTTTTCATAGCTAGCGCGCTCGCTTGAGACTGTTTTTGTTAAAGTCACTGTCCGAAAGCCCTGTACCAAATGCGTAAGAGCTCCACTTCAAGTCAGTGCTTTTCTGGTTTTGATGGTTGACCATCTGCATTAAGTGGGCACGCCAGAACTTGCCTTGATACTGCTTGTACTCTTTGCTGCTCAAGGTCTTTAGCAGGCTGTTTTTACGATCGTAGTAATCGGTTTTAACGTTGCGATACTCAGCGGTATCAAACCAGGCGACACGGCGAGTGTAGCCCGAGTTTTTATCCGTTGGATACTGCTCGACCACAAAGCAGGTGCCAAGCTCACAAGGCTCGTCACGCAAGTATTTGTACGTGTATTTTTCGATTTCGAACGAGGCCAAATCCTCAAAGGAGAATTCAGAGCCCATGAACGGGCCCGACTTGTTGCGCGAGGCGATGCGTTTAACACGCTTGAGCGCCGGCAGGTAGAGCCACT
>JBMZCU010000287.1:0-4645 GCA_049613705.1 Pseudomonadales bacterium
TGCGCGAATGATAAAAAAATCGCCGTCGTTGTAGCCAACTTCAAAGCCGCTGACGGCTGAATTGCCCTGTAGAATTTTACTGAGTACAGGTAGGTAGCTTATTCGCTGCTCCAAGGTCGAAGCACTGGCAATTTCACCTTGGCCAATAATCTCTACACTGTTGGCTGCCAACTGATATTTGGACTTTAAATCCATGAAGGCTTCGCGCATCACCTTCTCGTAGAGCAAAACCGAAGATTCGCTTATCAGCTCAGAATTTTTTTGATAGTTAAACCAAATTTGCCCTGATCCCAGCGCAATGGTCAGTAAGATAAACAGCGTCGCCGTGTGAATGTGGAGTGGTAGCCGCCTGGCCTTAATCTCGGATTGCTTGTTCATTACCCACCTGCTGTTGATTTATCGCTAATCAGGTGCTGTATCTATATATTGTGCGCAACTGATTTTCTCACTCTACAGTCAAGCTCATAAACAGGGATTTCGCCAATTTTAGGCAATAAAAAAGGCTGCAGTTGCAGCCTTTTTTAAACGTATTTGTGATCTAGCCAACAAACTTTATCATCACACCTGCAGCCACCGCAGAGCCGATAACACCGGCCACGTTTGGTCCCATAGCATGCATCAGCAGGAAGTTTTGCGAGTTAGCTTCCAAGCCCAGCTTATTGGACACGCGCGCCGCCATAGGTACAGCGGAAACACCTGCAGAGCCTATCAGTGGGTTTATCGCATTGCCGCCTTCAAGCTTGTTGAGCAACTTGGCCATAAGAACACCCATTGCTGTACCGATACCGAATGCAACAATACCAAGTATCAAAATACCCAGAGTTTGCAAATCGAGGAATTTATCAGCAGACAGCTTAGAGCCAACAGATAGACCCAAGAAGATAGTGACGATATTGATCAACGCATTCTGCGCCGTATCACTCAAGCGATCGACCACACCTGATTCGCGCATCAAGTTACCGAAACAGAACATACCCAGTAGTGGTGCTGCATCTGGCAGTAACATCGCTACCAGTATCAGCAGTGCAACTGGGAACATAATCTTCTCCAGCTTACTGACTTGGCGCAACTGAACCATAGTGATCTTACGTTCGGCCTGTGTAGTCAGAGCACGCATGATAGGTGGCTGAATCAACGGCACAAGCGCCATATAAGAGTATGCTGCAACAGCGATAGCACCAAGTAAGTGAGGTGACAGAACACTGGCTACGTAAATCGCTGTCGGGCCATCAGCGCCACCGATAATACCAATCGCCGCGGCATCTTGGATTGAGAAATCCATGATCCCCATCGAAGACAGTACAACCGCACCGAGGACTGTAGCAAAAATGCCAAACTGTGCTGCCGCACCCAAGAACAAAGTCTTTGGATTTGCCAATAGTGGGCCAAAATCCGTCATTGCACCTACGCCCATGAAAATAATCAAAGGCGCAGCACCGGAGGCAATAGCAACTGTATAAAAGTTATACAGCATGCCATTTCCGTAGCCAAAGTCTTGTGCGGTATTAGAGGCCGCTGCATACGTGCTTGCATTGGCCGAGTTATACGCTTCTTTTATCGCTGCAGGATCCGCAGCAACACCAAAGACGTTAGCCAGTGCTTGCATTACTTCAGGTTGTGCGACGTGCATCGCATTTTCAATTGCCGAATACGCTAGTCCCGCCTCTGGAATGTTGGCTAAGATGCCGCCAAATCCAATAGGAACCAGCAGCAGCGGCTCAAAGTTTTTCTTGATCGCCAAGAAGAGCAATACAAGCCCAACTAGGATCATTATCAGCTGGCCGCCCTGGATGTTGTATATCCCAGAGGCGTGCCAGAGATCTAATATCTTTTCCATTGTCTTACCTTAAGCTAGAACCACTAGAGAGTCGCCCACCTTAACGGCGTCGCCTTCTTTCACATCAACAGAGACGATGGTACCCGCTTTAGCTGCGCGCACTTCTGTCTCCATCTTCATCGCTTCGAGAATAACCAGCACATCACCTTCTTGTACTGTCTCACCGGCCTTGACCTCAACCTTCCAAATGTTACCGGCCAAAGGCGCTGGAACGCTTTCACCAGCACCGGCTGCAGGTGCAGCAACAGGTGCAGCAGCTGGAGCGGCAGGTGCAACCGCGGAGATATCACCGCCTTCAGTCACTTGAACAACGTAGTTCTGTCCGTTAACGGCAATCGTGTAAACTTGCGGGCCTGTGTTTTTAGCTGCCATAGTCTGGGTGTCCTCAATTGTAGGTACAGGTTCAAATGCTTCAGGGTTGTTGCGGTTCTCTAGGAACTTCAAGCCAATCTGTGGGAATAGAGCATAAGTGAGCACATCGTCGACGCGCGAATCACCTTCACTCAACGTGATATTTTTTGTCGCGGCAATGTCTACCAACTCATCAGTCAGCTTGTCCATTTCAGACGTCAAAAGATCTGCTGGACGGCAAGTAATCGCTTCGGCGCCATCTAATACACGCTGCTGTAGTTCAGCATTGTATGGTGCTGGGGCCGCACCGTATTCTCCTTTGAGAATACCTTGTACTTCTTTAGAAATTGTCTTGTAGCGCTCACCGACTAAAACGTTGATAACAGCCTGAGTACCGACGATTTGCGAAGTTGGGGTAACTAGCGGAATTAAGCCTAGATCTTCGCGAACACGTGGAATTTCTTCTAGTACCTGGTCGAACTTATCTGCTGCATTTTGCTCTTTGAGTTGCGCTTCCATGTTCGTTAGCATGCCGCCGGGAACTTGGGCAATCAGGATACGTGAGTCAGTACCACGCAGTGAGCCTTCAAATTTAGCGTACTTCTTGCGCACTTCTCTGAAGTAGGCAGCGATTTCTGATAGCGCCGTTAAATCAAGGCCTGTATCACGCTCTGTACCGGCAAGAGTTGCAACAATAGATTCAGTCGATGTGTGGCCGTACGTCATAGACATCGAAGAGATTGAGGTGTCTACGCGGTCAATACCCGCTTCAACAGCCTTGAGAATTGACATATCAGACAGACCAGAAGTCGCATGTGCATGTAACTGAACCTCTAAATCGGTCTGCGCTTTGAGCTTAGACACAAGCTCGTAAGCATCGTAAGGCACCAAGATGCCAGACATATCTTTAATTGCAATCGAGTCAGCGCCTAGGTCTTCCAGCTGTTTGGCAAAATCGACCCACATCTCAATCGTATGCACTTCACTCTTAGTATAAGAAATAGTGCCCTGGGCGTGCTTACCGTTAGCCTTAACAGCTTTGATGGCGCGATCTAAGTTGCGTGGATCATTCATCGCATCGAAAACACGGAACACATCAATACCATTGGTCGCACAGCGCTCGACGAATTTATCGACAACATCGTCTGCGTAGTGGCGATAGCCCAGCAAATTTTGACCGCGCAGCAACATCTGCTGCTTAGTGTTTGGCATCGCCGCTTTAAGCTTGCGCAAGCGCTCCCATGGATCTTCACCGATAAAGCGAATGCAAGAGTCGAACGTAGCGCCGCCCCAAGTTTCCAGTGACCAAAAACCAATACTGTCTAACTTCTCGGCAATAGGAAGCATATCGTCGATACGCATGCGGGTGGCAAAGAGGGATTGGTGTGCATCGCGAAGGACTACGTCCGTGATACCTAACGGTTTCTTAGCATCTGACATCTTTACTAGGCCTTTTCTAATAGTGACTCGAATGAGGTTAACTTGCTGAACTTACGAACGGAATTTGTGTACCGCCGCGGTCATCACAGCAACGAGTTCATCGTTGTTTTGGCTTGGCTGCCCTGCTGGGGCGGCCTTTGAACGAGGCTTTGCTTGTGGGATGGCCTCGGGCTCAAACTTCACGGCAACCTTTGACATCAATTTTGTAATGCCTACTAACAATGTCAGGAAGACAAATACAAAGCCCATACCATAGATCATCAATGAAAATCCTTGTGAAATGAGACTTTCCATCGATTTTGCTCCTTTAAATAGGGTCTAAGATCAATTTCCGCAGGGTAACCGACTACGGAACTGTTGAGTTTTTGCAGATATTTTCTGTAAAACGCCGACAATTAAACCCGATATTGGCGAATTTGGCAACAGCTCTTGGCCAGTGGTTTTTTCTATAATGGTTATTGTCGACAATCATAAATTCTTTGATTTCCAACTCACCCAAACAATATCACTGGCCATTTTGCAGTTATATTTCTGGGCGATACACTTTCACGTTGAGCCAGCCTTTTTCTTGTATACTTTGCGCGTGTAACTGGCTCATCACGCCCTTTTCACAGTACAGCAGATACTCGCTCTCGGCATCCCAGTTAGCCAACTGCGACTCCAGTTCATAGAAAGGCACCAAGAGTATTTCGCACCCCGGCATATTTAGCGGCTTCTTTTCCTGCTCTGCAGGTGCGCGAATGTCGACAATCTTCTGTGAATCACTCACCTTACTAATCGCTTCAATGTCTGCTTTTGCCGCCAGATTCTCAACAATATTATCGATACGTACGATTCGCATTTCTTCAATTGCGGTATCAATGATATCCATATCCAAGTTGCGCTCTTCAGCTTCTACTTTATCAAGCTTGGCACGGGTCGTCGGCCGGTCAGAAATAACACCGCAGTATTCGGGGATAGAGGCTACCAAATCAAAGCAACCAAGCGCTTTTGTCTGATCGACAATTTCTTGCTTAT
>JBMZCU010000288.1:0-4630 GCA_049613705.1 Pseudomonadales bacterium
AATCCCAACCCTTTAAGCAGCGTGCGGCGCTGGATCTGCATAGTCACAATTAAACCTCCTGTACGGTAAATTCTGCAGAAATGGCCAACATGAAGGCCACTGTCTGCACCACCCACTCGGGGTTGTCACGGTAGTTGCGAAATGCGTGCAGTATCTTATCTTTGTGCGGCGGATCCGCACGCCCACACAACAGGCTGCTCATCTGTGCAATCAACTGCTCAAACTGCCCCTGTTCTGCCAGTGCGATCTCACGACTGAAATTTAAGCGCAGTTTGTCGTCATCAAACGCGCGCAACGCCTCGACATCCATCTGCGCTACGTTCTTCAGCACAGGATCTATACGGGTGCTCACTGCCGGGTAATATTCGCCGAAGAACCAGTAGTACATCGTATTGACGTAGCTGATCGAGGTCGCCGAGGTCATCAATTCGAATTCGGGCGCCCGCATATCGGCGCGCTCGAGCGGACCGTGGGGCGCGAAGTCCGGCTTGTAAAAATTAAACACTGTCGGTGAGGACAAGACGTGCTGTTGCAGCGGCTCGCGAATATCATCGCCTATTACCCAAGTTTTACCACTGCGATTGCCCGCCTTAAAGGCGCGCAACAACTGGCAGCTGCGCAGTAGCGGGGATTTGAGCTTTTCCGACTGCACAGTGCGCCCATTCACTTTTCGCGCGCCGCTAAAAGTGCGAGCCGATACGCCGTTGCGCCTGGGGTAGAGCAACACTTCGCGCACCGCCGCGCCCAGATCACCGCGCTTGCCAAAGCGCTTAGCCACAGCGCGGAGATATGCGGGCGAAGGGTTCGATGTCACCAATTGGTTGATCAGGTGGCGCGCCACGAAAGGCGCTGTATTTGGATGCGCAACTAAAGCCTCGATGGCTGCGCGAATTTCGCGGGCACCGTCCTGCCCAGCCGGCAGATTAATCCGCCCCTTCAAGAGCTGCTTCGCCCCGCGGTCATGGTAGTTTTCATCGACCTGCATCGGCGCTGTCATCTCGACAAAGGGCACCGTCTTGTAAGTTTTATCGACCCCATCTTCAAAGCCGACCGGATAGCCATTGTAGCTGGGATCCCAGAAAGAAGTACTCCACTCGTAGCGGTAATTGGCCGCGCGTAACCCAGTGAAGACTCTGGCTAATTGTTTGATATCGCGATTGTCGTAGCTTGGTATGGGGTTGCCACGGGCATCTACTTTTCGGCTGCCATCGGGGTTTAATGCGTACAAGCCGATACTGAAGAGCTGCATCACTTCACGGGCGTAGTTTTCATCCGGGTGAATACCCTGTGCGGGATCCGCCTTGCGGTTGTTCATGTGAGAGAGATACACGCCCATACAGGGATGCATGCTCACAGCATACAGCAAATCGGCATAGCTGTTGAAAGCTCCGTTGTACAACAGATCGTAGTAGCTGGCCAGCCCGAGCGCATCTAGCTCTAAGCTCGAGTTATCCGAGATCACTAACAGCTCACTTAACGCTTGTGCAACACGCTGGCGCAACTGCTGCGCAGGATCCGCCTTGAGTGTCTGCTGCCACCAACCCATGCGCCAGTACCACGTGTAGGGCAGTGCGGGGTTATTACCCTCTCCGTTGATCGCCGACTCTGTGTGCGTGCGCACGAGATGCGTGCGAAAGTACTGCCAGATCTGCGCGGTCTGCTCGAGGTATGTATCCTGAGCGGGTACACCGCTTAGCTGGTTTTCCAGCCAGGGCTCAACCCCCTGCCTCGCCAGATCCTCTATGTGTTCACGATGGGCGCCAAGCGTCGCTTGCATCATGAATCGGCTGGCATCATCAAAGGTTATTTGCGTCACGCAGCATCCCTCCCCACTCATTTATTGTCAAGAGTGATGATTTTACTGTTAATTTATTTATTGTCAATAATGACAATAAACTTTACATACACCTATCGCGACGCTTCAGGGCAAGCCTTTTTTCAATAAAGTACTAAGGGTGAATGAATTGCTCTGCAGGTACCGATAAGCCCGCAGAGCGGTGCACTTAAGAGCGCTGTTGGTAAGTCGCCCCTTGAAAGGCGTTAGCGTATTCAATAGCAGGCTCTAAAAAGGCGTTGTAGCTGGCCTGTACTTTGGCGAACTGTGGGTTCTTTGCTGCCAGTTCGGCCAATACTTCGGCTGTCGCTCCCTTGAGCGCCTGTACAACCTCATCTGGGAACGCCTTAAACTCAACACCTTTGCTCTTGAGCTTCTGCATCGCCTGGATATTGTAATAGTCAAACTGTGCAAGCGTCTCAACGGATGTTGCATAGGCCGCCTCTTCTACAATCGCCTGTAGGTCTTTGGGAAGCTCTGCAAATGCATCTTGGTTGACGACAATCTCAAGTGCTGCACCTGGCTCGTGAAATGCCGGGGTATAGCAGATGTTTGCCACTTTGTTCAAGCCAAAGGCTTGATCTAGCATAGGCCCCACCCATTCAGCGGCATCGATAGCGCCGGACTTGAAGGCTGGGAAAATTTCTGGCGGTGCCAACAGCACAGCGTTCACGCCAAGTTTGCGCATCGCCTCTCCACCCAGCCCCGCGATACGCATATTCAGCCCTGAGAGATCCTTAACGGAGTTGATCTCCTTTTTAAACCAACCGGCAGATTGCACCCCTGAATTGCCGCTGTAAAACGCCTTGAGCCCACGCTCGGCATAAATTTCATCCCACAGCGCCTGGCCACCGCCAAATTTCAGCCACGCGACCTGCTCTGTAGCTGTCATACCAAAGGGAATCGTGCTGAAAAAGTGCAGTGCAGCATTTTTACCCGCAGAGTAGTAAGGCGTACTGTGCCCAATCTCTGCGGTGCCTTTTTGCACCGCATCTTCAACTGCAAAAGGAGGAACCAACTCGCCGCCCGAGTAAACTTTAAACTTGAGGCGCCCACCGGACATCTGTTCGACGCGCTTGGCAAAACTGGTCACATTGGTGCCGACACCTGGCGCCTTTGCCGGGAAGCTGGTCGGCAATTTCCACTCTATCTTGCCGCTGGCAATGGCCGGCGCGGCAATCGCGGTTGTCGCCCCCACGGCAGCGGCCCCTTTTAAAAATTCTCTGCGTTGCATATCAATTCCTTTTCATTGTTATAAACACCTACTAGCGCCTGGGCTAATAGGCAAGTGTATCTGGCAGCCACGTCACCAGTGAGGGGAACAGGGCCAACATAATCATCGCCACTATCTGAATAGCAATAAAAGGTATCACTGCACGATAGATGTCTAGCGAGCTAATCGATGGCGGCGCCACCGAGCGGTAGTAAAACAGAGCAAAGCCAAACGGTGGCGTCAAAAAACTGGTTTGCAAATTAATCGCCAACATCAAGGCAAACCACACAGGGTGAAAATCCATCCCCAGCAGTACCGGGCCGATAATGGGCACCACGATAAACACTATTTCTACAAACTCGAGGATAAAGCCCAACAAAAATACCACCAGCATCACCGCTATCAGCGCGCCCCACTTATCACCGGGAATCGCCAGCAGCAGTTGCTCGATCATTTCCTCGCCCTCAAAGCCGCGAAACACCAACGAGAGCATAGAGGCGGCAATGATAATTGCAAAGACCATACCCGAGATACTGACACTTTCGCGCAGTGCGCTATTGAGCACCCCGTCGCAAAACAGCCGCCACAGCGAAGCGACCAGTCCAAGCAATAGTAGCGCGCTAAATCCAATGGCTGCAAGCGCCCCCAGATCCAAGACTAAACTGCCGCTGCTGAAATCGATGCGCGACCATCCCATCCCCAGGAGCGCACTCAAGCTAAAGGCCGAGAAAGCCGCCAACAAAACAACCGACTTGAGCCACAGCGAAGCTCGCTCACTGTTCGCCGCAGCGATCAACAGTGTACCGGCTACACCGATAGCAGCGGCCTCTGTCGCGGTGGCAACACCGGCTAAAATTGAGCCGAGCACGGCGAGAATTAACAGCAGCGGCGGCACAAAAACGCTCATCACTTGCACCGCACTGACACTTTGCACTATCGGCGGTTGGCTGCGATCGCCTGCATTTTTATCTGGTTCGCCAGTGCCGCGAGAGGCTAAAAAGATATAACCGGCGTAGAGCAATACCAACAGTCCCCCAGGCACAATGGCCCCGGCAAAAAGATCACCCACAGAGACAGGGTCTGGGGCGAAGTTGCCTGCATTTTGCTGCGCCTCTATATAGGCATTGGAGATTTGATCGCCCAGCAGGATCAGCACGATGGACGGCGGAATAATCTGCCCTAAAGTACCCGATGCGCAGATTAAGCCACTGCTCAAATGCTTGGACACCCCCGCTTTTAGCATGGCCGGTAAACTGATCATCCCCAGCATCACGATAGTGGCACCGATTATCCCAGTGGAGGCGGCTATCAGCGCACTGACAATCAGCACTGAATAGGCGAGCCCTGCGCGGGAACCGCCAAAGAACGCCGCCATGGTCAACAGCATGCGCTGTGCCACTTGCGAGCGCTCAAGCAAAATACCCATGGCGACAAAGAGCGGTACAGAGACTAAGAGACTGTTGTCCATGATACCGAACACCCGCTGGGGTACTGCCGAGAAAAAGCTCAAATCGAAGTGACCGAACAGCGCCGCGATGCTCGCGACCAACACGGGGATGCCCGCTATGGCCAACATCACAGGC
>JBMZCU010000289.1:0-4613 GCA_049613705.1 Pseudomonadales bacterium
CATTGCGAATGCTGGTGACTGGTGCGTGTAATTGCTGGCTGCCGATGGTGATGCCGATGGTGTCGCCGAGCTTAAAACCGAGCTCTTCGCTCAATTCGCGCTCGATAGAGACGCCGGGTACTTGCGGGTTCCAAGTACCTTCAAGGACAGCGTTCTGCTCAGCAAGCTCGGTTTGCCACGTCAGATTGAGTTCACGGCGCAAGGCGTGATCGCGCAGCTGTTCTTGACTTAATACATCCGCTACCGGCTGTTTGTTGAGGTGGGTAATCCGACCGCGCACGATAGGGAACAGCTGAGCTTCTAGCTCGTTGTCTGTCATCCAGCTCTCCAGCCTGTCGCGCTCGCTCGGTTGGATATTCACCGCAAATTGATTGGGCGTATTCTCCGGCAATTGCGACTGCCACTGGCCGATTAAATCATTGCGCACGAAGAAGAGCACTGCGAGTATCGCCAGCAGCAACGAGAAAACACCGGCTTGCAGGCGGTGCCAGTGGCGCTGTTGGCGCAACCTTAATTTGAGCAACGGGGCCAGCGCGAGTTTGGAAAACAGGCGGTGAATTGCAAAATTAATACTGTGCTGAGCGATGAAACCGGCGATCCAACCCAGCCCCAGCAACAGAGCGGTAATCACGAGTGCCTGTACAAACGATCCCATGTAGAGCCCAATTGCAAGCAGCAAGAGCGCTGCGCAGGCGATATAGTGCCAGCGATTACTCGCAGCGCGCTTTTCTGCGCGCAGCATTTGCATGATCGAAATACGCCCCAGCGGCAGCAAAGTAGGCAGGCCGAGGATAAAGAGAATCGCCAGTGCCAGCAGTGGGCTGGTGACGATAGAGCTAATGCTCAAGTTGGCGACATGCGGTAAGTACTCACTCAATTGCGCGGCAATCACTTGGTGCAGGGCGTAACCGGCGATGGTGCCTATCACGGCAGCGACTAACCAACCGATAAACAGCTGCCAGCAGTAAATAGTGACCAGTTGGCGCGGCGTCATGCCAAGGCTGAGCAGCAGCGCGGAGCGAGTGCGCTGATCGGCGCTGTAGCGCTGCAGGCTCAACAGGATAGCCACGGCGCCTAACAGTAGTGAGAGCAGAGCGCTGAGCTTGAGGTAGCGGCTGGCGTTAGCCACTGAACTGCCGTCGAGTTGGCTGTCATCGCGGGCATTGAGTAAGCGCTGTCCTTTGGCGAGCGCAGGTTTCCACTTGGATTCTAGCTCGGCAATCGCCTGGGCTTCCCCGCTGATGAGCAGGCGGTAGTCGGCGCGGCTGCCCGGGGCGAGAATTTCTGTCGCGGCGAGCTCATCCGCGCGCATGATAATCTGCGGGTTAAAGTTGGCAAAACCGCGCCCGCGATCCGGGCTCTGCTCGATGATATGGCTGAGAGTAAACGTACTGTAACCCAGATACAGCTTGTCTCCGAGAGAGAGGCTGAGGCGATCGAGCAAGCTCTGGTCGGCCCACACCGTACCTGCGGCTGGGAAACCTGGATTGTCGGCGGGGCGCGTTTCAATGGTGCCGCGCAGCGGATAGGGTTCGCGTACCGCGCGCACTGTGCTCAGCACATTGCCCTCATCGCTCTCTGCCATACTGATAAACTGGATCACCGGGCTGCTCGTGAGCCCCAGGGCTTGAGCGTCGGCGATTTTTTGCGCATTGATAGGCTGCTGGCTGTGCAGACTTAAATCAGCACCGAGGATGTCGGCGCTCTGCGCGGTGAGGCTAGAGTAAAGTCGGTCGCTGGTAGTGGTCAGCAAAGTGACCAGGGCTGTCATCATAAAGAGCGACAGCATCAGCGTCAGCCAGTCGGCGCGCCGCCACTGGCTGCGAATTTGGCGCTGTGCCAATTGCCACGTGGTGTTCATGCTTGGGTCTCCACTAACTGGCCTTCGCTGAGGTGAAACTGGCGGTCGCAGCGCGCCGCGAGGTGGATATCGTGGGTGATCAAGATCAGTGTGGCTTGCGTCTCAGCGCTAAACTCAAACAGCTGCTTGACGATCTGCTCGCCGGTGTGGGTGTCCAAATTGCCGGTCGGTTCATCCGCAAACAGCAGTGTGGGCTGTGTGACAAAAGCGCGCGCGATGGCGACACGCTGCTGCTCGCCACCGGATAGCTGCGAGGGGAAGTGCCCGGTGCGTTCGCCAAGGCCGACGGCTTCCAGCCACTGCTGCGCTTTCTGCGCGCTGGATTTGTCGCCCTGGATATCCAGTGGCAACTGAGTGTTTTCCAGTGCTGTGAGCTCGGGCAAAATATGGAAGGATTGAAAGACAAAGCTGATATTTTCGGCGCGCCAGCGCGCTTTTTCTTCATCGCCCAAGGTGTTGAGATCGACCCCGGCCAGGGTCACACTGCCGTGAGTGGGGGTGTCTAGGCAGGCGAGTAAACTCAAAAGTGTCGATTTGCCTGTACCTGACGGGCCGATTATGGCTACACTCTCACCTTTATTAATTTGCAGATCTAGGTTTTGAAACAGTGAGATTTCACCCTCAGAGCTGGGGAAAGATTTAGAGAGCTGCTTTGCATCAATCGCCAGAGGAGTCGTCGCTTGCATAAAGTATTCCGTATCTTTGTCATGTTAATGGTGTTTTGCACATCTACCGTCTACGGCAAAACCCTATTGGTACTCGGTGACAGCCTGTCTGCTGCTTATGGCATAGAACAGCGCCAGGGTTGGGTCGCGCTGATGACCAATCGCCTTGCAGAACAGGGCTCAACACTGCAAGTGGTCAATGCCAGTATCAGTGGTGAAACAACATCGGGAGGCGTCTCTCGGCTGCCAAAACTCCTCGATAGACATCAACCTGCCTATATAGTTCTGGAACTTGCTGCAAATGATGGTTTGCGCGGTACGCCTTTGAAAGTGATAGAAAATAATTTGCGCCAACTGATTGAGATGGGCCAGCAGGCAGGCGCTAAAATCCTGTTGGTGGGGATCCAATTACCGCCGAACTACGGTCCGCGTTACACGCGCAATTTCTTTGCTATCTTTGAGAAGCTACAGGCTGAATATCAAACCTATCGAGTCCCCTTTCTGATGGATAAAGTCGCACTAGAGCCTAACCTGATGCAGAGTGACCGCCTACACCCCAATGCCGAGGCTCAGCCCATTCTCCTGGATAATGTGTGGCCTGGCTTGAGTGAGATGCTGGCAGATTAAGGTTCCATAAAAGCTGTTAATCAGGTCGATAGTTTTATTTAAAGGGTGCCAATTCTCGTTTTAATTATACTGCCAGCACACATAATAAAAGGAGATGCCCAGTGAAAAAGATCACCCTGATGAGCGCGATATCCCTGCTAATAGGTTTGTCCAGTGCCACAGTAACCGCAGCAGAAACGCAGCGTTTAGACGCGCAATTTGGCGCTTATCCCGGGAGTGCAATAGCGCCCCCTCAAGGTAAATTATCGGTCAGTTTTGAGCGCGATATACTGAGAGTCGAATACCAACTGCAAGGGTTGGCACCCTCGAGCAGCGGTGGCTTACACATTCACTCCGGGAGCAGCTGTGCAGTGGCATCAGAGGTCGGCGGACACTACTGGGATCCAGCGATTGGCGACGATGCGTGGAACGGCGCTAAGTGGCGCAGTAATGCCCAGGGCGAAAGCCGCGGTGGTGTTCGCCTTGTGACAGGTTATAACTACAGCCAAAATATTGGCCACGCCGTCGTTATTCACAACAGTGATGGTGCGCGTATTGCCTGCGGTGTACTCAAAGCGCGCTGAAGCGTGTGGGTGTGATAGCCGCCAGGCACTGGCCTGGCGGTTGGCTTACTTTTACAGCGCCTTAGCGGCAGCGCTCAATTGAATGCTTTGATCGCACGCATGTGCCAGCTCAGTACCTTTCTTGATGAAATGGCGCGAGAAGTAGTTGATGTGCTCTTCGTGCTCGTGGAAGTTGTGCGGCGTCAATACCGCGGTCAGCACGGGCACTTCTACTTCTAGCTGGACCTGCATCAAAGCATTGCACACGGTCTGGGCAACAAAGTCGTGGCGATAGATACCGCCGTCAACCACCAGTGCGCTGGCAGCGATTGCCGCGTACTTGCCGCTCTTGGCCAAGAGCTTGGCTTGCAGTGGAATTTCATAAGCACCAGGCACGGCGATGACGTCGATTAAGGATGTATCGTAGCCGCGTGCGGCGAGTTCATCGACAAAGCCCTGGTGGCAGTTGAGGACGATATCCTGGTGCCACGTGGCATGGATAAAGGCGATACGTGTATTACTGGTTTGATTCTGATTCATTGTGATTCCTTCAAATAAGGTGAATCAGGGCGAACAGACAGGTAAATACCCCGCACGTGACGGTGTATTCTAGGCGCAGTAACAGATCCTTGAGCGACTGCGCTTTGCAACTGACAATTCTCTCACTTCCGGACTATGACCGTCGGTTCCGGACTTTAGGCGCAACGCCTAGCACCAGATCTGCTTGACCCTGCAGCGTAGAAGCCGCAGGCGCTCGTGGACTTGCAAACGCATCCGCGTCTACCTACCACCGGTAGGGAATTTCACCCTGCCCCGAGAACAGTGTCGACAAAGGGCCTATTAGAGGTGCCTTTTGGCGACGGGGCAATATAGGCTGAGTGGGTAGGGCTTGTCAAAGCTTGTGCGACGCGCGGGTGC
>JBMZCU010000290.1:0-4572 GCA_049613705.1 Pseudomonadales bacterium
CTCCCCCTTTAATACGTGGAAATGCACCGATTCGGCAAAGCGTTCGCCCAGATGGGCTCTATACCCTGCACAAGCTTCCTCTGAGTATCATCACAGTTTACCGCGCGAGCTTACTTGGCCAATAGCTGTGGTTGATGGAAGTAAAAGCCCTGAAAATAGTCCACCCCCAGATCCTTCAGTAGGTGATACACCTCTTCATCTTTAACAAACTCGGCCACTATTTTCACATCGATTGCGCGACAAAATGAAATCAGCGACTTGACGACCAAATAGTGTTTTCGATCTTCTGCAATATTGCGAATCAGCGAACCGTCGATTTTCAGTAAATCAATCGGTAGGGTCGATAGGTATTCAAAATTGGAGTAGCCACTGCCAAAGTCATCGATCGCGATCTTACAGCCCAGCGCCTTCAAGCTGCTCAAAAAAGTGGTCAACGCACGATGATTCATATCGTAATTCTCAGACTCTACTAGCTCAATCGTGAGCCTGTCGCCCACACCTGCCTGGGCTATCGCATCTAAGATTTGCTGTGAAAAAGCGCTATTCTCAATGTCGCTAAAGCACAAATTGATAGAGAAGCGCTGCGCCTTATCGGCGTAGTAGCTGACCGCTTTCTTGATCACTGCCAGCGATAACTGGTGATAGATACCTGCGCGGTGTACATGTTCGAGAAAGTAAAATGGGGAGACGTAACTGTCACTTGCCAAGTCGTAGTAACGCATCAGCACTTCGGTCGATACCAGTTCGCGTTCGGCCCCGACAATAGATTGGCCAAAAATAGCCACGCTGTCGCTCTGCAGCGCAGTCTTGATTTTAAGTGCCCACTCATTCGTCTGCTTGAGCAGCTGATACATAGGGTTTTCAGGTGAGTAAATCACCAACTTTTCGGAACTGCGCTCACATGTCTGCAGCGCAATCGAAGCGCCACTGTAGACACTGTCCATGTCTGAACTGCCCGATATTCCGATCTGCATGGTCATCGAAAAATCATTTTCCGCCGTTTCAATCAGCGCGTTTTGAAAGTCCGCCACCAATTGCCTACAGCGCTGCTCCATGTCTTTGAGCAAGTGTTCATCTCTGGTCAAGACCGCGAACGTGCGCTCATTAACCCGATAGAAAACATAGGCACTGTTAAAGTACTGACGAATAAAATCCGCGGCAATGCTCAGTACTTCATTGTACGTGGCATATTTGTAGATAGTCAGGATATCGACCAGCTCAGGAATTTTAATCAAGGCCAAACAGTTGGCCCCACTGCCGAGCAAATCTGAGTCAAGCTTGCTTCGGTTAAACGCCCCGGTGACCGGGTCTGTACTCAAAAAATGAATAACATCGTCTTTATCGAACACCTCAGTAATATCGCTGCGGATCGCAATATACTCTGTGATTTGCTCACTGTCGTTGCGAATTGGGCTTATCGTGGTGTTAACGTAATAATAATCGCCGTCTTTCTTGCGGTTTTTGATCACCCCCTGCCATATGTCACCGTGCTTAATGGTCTTCCACATGCTACCAAAAACACTTCTAGGCATATCTGGGTGGTTGACGATGTTGTGAGACTGCCCCAGTAATTCACTGCGAGTGTAGCCAGAGATATCGCAAAACTTATCGTTTACGTAAGTAATGGTCCCACTAGTATCTGTTTTTGAGACGATCACCGAGCAATCGATGGCTTTTTTATGCTCGTTGAGTAAGCGATAAACTTTTTGCTGGTCAAACTCAACGCCCTGCTCTGCCGCCACAACATCTAGGGGAACAACATGCCCACTGTCGTGTTGCCCGCTGGGTAGTTGATCGCTTTGAAAGTGACTGAAATCATCCATCATTCGCCACTTCGAGAGCAGGCGTGGCTGCTCTGCACTGGAGATATCGAGCAGCGTTACTTCGACAGGAAAATCTTCCCCTGCCCGGTTGCGATGCACCCAGTGAAAGCGCACACCGCCCAAGCGATAGCAACTGGCTATATACTTAGTGGCACTGGCGTGGGAAGAGCTGCCATCAGGTTGATACTCCGGAGAAATTTCAGCGGGGTGGCACTGCTGGAGCATACTCGGGTCGTCGAGTAAAAGCACCCTAGCCGCGGCAGTATTGAATTGGGTAATGCACTCGCCTTCCATGATGAGAACAGGCTCTTTTGCACTGTCTATATTTATCATAAAACTACGTATGTACTCACTGCGTCCACGATGGCACTGACATCCTCGCCCCTGTAGGGCTACACATAAATTCACTGTGTATCGGCTGCACTGCGTATCTTTTATACCATTTTGCTCTCAATATTGATATTTAGTATCGAAAGATAGGTTGAGAGCGGACTGCCATTAAAATTGAGCGATTCTAGGGCGGCGCTCAAAACTTGCCAAGCAGTGTTACGCCTATGTACCCAAAAGCTGATCTAAGACAAAAAAACAGCGGCAAAGCCGCTGTTTATACACCTTAATACTTCAGTGCTCGCTATTCTTCAGGCTCGTAACCCAAATTTGGAGACAGCCAGCGCTCGGCCTCAGCCAATGTCATTCCCTTGCGCTGCGCATACTCTTCCACCTGGTCTTCGCTGATCTTAGCCACTCCAAAGTACTGCGATTCAGGGTGAGAGAAATACCACCCACTGACTGCAGCGACCGGGAACATGGCAAAGGAGTCGGTCAGTTGCAGGCCGATGTTTTGCTCTACATCCAGCATTTGCCATAGCTTTGCCTTCTCGGTGTGATCAGGACAGGCTGGGTAGCCAGGTGCTGGACGGATACCGCGGTACTTTTCATCGATCAAGCCCTCGTTATCCAGCGCTTCATCGCTGGCATAGCCCCAGTACTGGCGGCGTACTTTAGCGTGCATCATCTCGGCGAAAGCTTCAGCGAGGCGATCGGCGATCGCTTTAGCCATGATGCTGTTGTAATCATCGTGGTCTGCTTCGTACTGCGCCGCCAACTCTTCAACACCAAAGCCCGTGGTCACTGCAAATGCGCCGAAGTAGTCTTTCAGGCCTGTCTCTTTCGGTGCGATGAAATCCGTCAAGCAAAGGTTCGCACGCCCTGCAATTTTGCTGGTCTGCTGGCGCAATTGATTCAAGGTAAAGCTGACTTCGCTGCGCTGCTCATCGGTGTAAATCTCGATATCATCTTCCACCGCGTTGGCCGGGAAAAGACCTATCACTGCGTGCGCGGTGAAGAGTTTCTGCTCGAGCACGCTCGCCAACATGCGTTTCGCATCGGCAAACAGTTTCGTTGCCTCTTCACCGACCACTTCATCGCTCAAAATACGCGGGTAGCGCCCAGCCAGCTCCCATGTATGGAAGAACGGGCTCCAGTCAATGTAGTCCACCAGCTCAGCCATATCGAAATCATTGAACACTTGAACCCCGAGCTTTTTAGGCACAGGAGGCACATAGTTCGACCAGTCGATCGGCTGTTTATTGGCACGCGCCGCTTCAATGGTTACACGTTTGCGATCATTGGCACGCGCCGCGTGGCGCTCGCGAATTGCCGCATACTCTTCTTTGATCTCTGCGACGTAACCTCCTTTGCGCTCTGACGACAGCAAACTACTGGCGACCCCCACAGCACGTGAAGCGTTCGTTACGTGTACCACTTGATCGTTCTTATAGCCCTGCTCAATTTTGACCGCTGTATGCGCTTTAGAGGTCGTTGCCCCGCCAATTAGCAGTGGAATATGGAAGTCTTGGCGCTGCATCTCTTTGGCGACGTGGACCATTTCATCTAGCGACGGCGTAATGAGTCCCGAGAGGCCTATCATATCGGCACCGTGTTCACGTGCGGTGTCCAATATTGTCTGTGCCGACACCATGACACCGAGATCGATAATTTCATAGTTGTTACACTGCAGCACAACACCGACAATGTTCTTGCCGATATCGTGCACATCGCCTTTAACTGTAGCC
The DNA here is from genome assembly GCA_049613705.1 of Pseudomonadales bacterium. Lineage (GTDB taxonomy): Bacteria > Pseudomonadota > Gammaproteobacteria > Pseudomonadales > Balneatricaceae > Rs1. Next base: position 3,899 of record JBMZCU010000290.1, read on the forward strand.
ATTACAATTTTGCCGGCGCTAGAGTTACTGCTCGTGTCTTTTTGCGCATCGATAAACGGCATTAGATAGGCGACGGCTTTCTTCATTACACGCGCAGACTTGACCACTTGCGGCAGGAACATCTTACCTGAGCCAAACAAGTCACCGACCACGCCCATCCCGTCCATCAAAGGTCCTTCAATGACCTCGATAGGCTTGGCGTAATTGAGACGGCACTCTTCCACATCTTCGTCGATGTGCTCAGCAATCCCTTTGACCAAGGCGTGAGAGAGACGTTTGTTAACATCCCAGCTACGCCACTCCTGCTGTACTTCTTCTGCTGCCGCACCATCACCGCGATACTTTTCAGCGATATCCAGCATGCGCTCAGTACCATCTTCGCGGCGGTTTAGGACAATGTCTTCAACGTATTCGCGCAGCTCTTCGGGAAGGTCATCGTAGATCGCCAACTGGCCGGCGTTCACTATGCCCATACTCATGCCATTCTTGATCGCGTGATACAGGAAGACACAGTGAATAGCTTCGCGCACCGGGTTGTTGCCGCGAAATGAAAAAGAGACGTTAGAGACACCGCCAGAGACTTTAGCGTAAGGCAGGTTTTTTGTGATCCACCCCGTCGCTTCAATGAAGTCGACAGCGTAGTTATCGTGCTCTTCAATACCCGTGGCGATGGC
>JBMZCU010000291.1:0-4562 GCA_049613705.1 Pseudomonadales bacterium
ATCGCTGCTTTCACGCTTCTACTTAAAAAACACACCATTCTTCGCAAGCACTTTGGCCAGCGGAGCCGAACCGGTTCGGTTATTAGGTATACCTATAGCGAAGAATCCATGAGCTGTATCACGATGATAGAGCTGCTTACAGATGGCTCTTTTACCCCTCTCAACAACCTCCTATTAGAGCCTTCTGCTCTCTACCACTTGCAGTAGGCTAAGGTGCGGTGGCGATGGCTTGCTAGGGGCTGGCACTGAGTCGGCTTAGCACTGCGCCAAACTTTGTTTGAAACAACGATGTAACTCTCAACCTTAGTGGCTGAAAGCATATCTGCCGCATAATCAGTGAGGTTGCGTGAATCCAGCTTTGCGGTGCCCGCTGAGTAAAAGCGCGCCGAGAAAGGTCTGTGTTCCAGGTAGGTCAGTGGCGCATGTTCGCCGCTCACTGCGCGCCAAGTTTGTACTAGAGGCTTCTCAGAGGTTTTACCACCGCCGAAGGCGAAGACCACCAACAAGATTGTGAATAGCACTGGAGTGATCCCCCCCGCCAAATAGCAGCGTTCGGGCAACGGGGTCTGACGCTGAAACACCACTAACAGTAGCGCGAATGCGGGAACCGCTGGCAGTACATAGCTCCAAAGTATGTTACCTGCGAAAGTGAATAACAGCAGTGGGCTGAGCATCCAGCAAACAAGGTAGTAAGTGCTTCCTTCGGTTAGGCGCACTTGCGGCCCTTCATACCTGCGTGCGCGGCGAGCGAGCTGCCACATAAAGAGCGGTATCCACGGCAGAGTCGCCATACACCACAGTAGCCAAATTTTGCCGCGCGGCTGCGAGTGCGCCGTACCGTACAGATCACCCTGCCACCCCGTCTCGACAAAGCGTAAAAAGTGTTCACCGATAATAAAGTATTGCAAGAAGCCCGGTGTCGCTACTTCAGCCGCGATATACCAGGGCAGCGTCAGCGCCAGATAGAGCGCAGTGCCACTTAACCACGGCAAGCAATGTGGCAGTTGCCGCCAACGTCCCCCCGGCAGTAGCCAGAGCACGATGCTGATCCCCACCAGCACCAGCGCGAGTGGCCCCTTGGCCAAACTGCCGAGCGCCAGACCGACGAAAAACAAATAGCCCCAACCCATACTCGATTTATCACTGCGCTGCCAGTGCAACAAAAAAGCGCTCATGCTCAAGGTGATCGCCAACAACAGCGCGCTATCTGTCATCACCGCGGCACCTATGAGAAAGAACACAGCGCTGGATGCCAACACAGCACAGCACAGCCATTGCTCAGAGCGCCGCGCCTCGCCGCCGCTCAAAAATCCTGCGCGGGTGGCAAACTGCGCCAGCAACCAAAGCGCGCTAACTGCCAGTATCAAATGCGGCAGGCGAGCGGCGAACTCATTTACTCCAAAAAGCGAAAAGCCCAGTGCACTGAGCCAGCTAAAAAGCGGCGGTTTGCCCCAGAACGGGACCTCGTAGTCGAACATAGGCGTCAGCCAGTTGCCGGTTTCGACCATAATGCGTGCCATTTCAGCGTAGCGTGCCTCTGTTGTATCCTGCAGCGGATAGAGGCCGAGCGACAGCAGTCGCAAAGCTAGGCAGCTTAGCGTTAAAGTGACAGCCAACCTCAGCAGAAATGAGCGCTGCGAGATTAGCTTCAAGAGTTCTTCTCCTCTTGTGCACTAAGCTCAAGCTCCTCCATCACGAGATACACAGGACGCTGCTTTGCTTCGATAAACAACCTCCCCAAATACTCGCCGATCAAACCAATTGCCAAGAGCTGTACCCCACCTAGCATTAATATCAGTGACACCACGGTGGGAAAGCCAGCGACAGGATCGCCGAAGATCGCTGTTTTCAATACCACAAAAGCTGCTGTCAGTGCGGCGCACAGCGCACAGGCTAAACCTGCAAATGTCGCCATGCGCAAAGGCTTAGTGCTGAACGACGTGATGCCTTCAAAGGCTAAGTGTAAAAGCTTGGCATAGTGCCACTTGGTCTCACCTGCTAAACGCTCACAGCGATCAAAATCCAGCGTCTTGCGCTTAAATCCAGGCCAGGCAAACAGCCCTTTCATATAGCGTGAGCGCTCAGGCAAGCGCTTGAGCGCCTCTAGTACCTTGCGATCTAACAGCCGAAAGTCACCGACATTTTCAGGAATCTCTATATCGGAGAGGCGATTAATCAACTTGTAATACGCTGCAGCGCTGAAGCGCTTAAACCAACTTTCTCCCTGACGGCTGGTGCGACGCATGTCAACCACATCGTATCCCTGGCGCCACTGCTGTAACATTTTAGGGATTAACTCAGGGGGATCTTGCAAATCTGCATCGAGCAAAATCGCGCACTGCCCGCGCGCCAAATCGAGCCCGGCGCACATCGCCGCCTCCTTGCCAAAGTTGCGGCTGAGTTTGATCGCACGAATATCCACCCCGTGCACAACGCCCATCTCTGCCACCAACAGCTGCCAGCTTTCATCGCTGCTACCATCATCGATGTAGAGAATTTCGAAGTGTTCGGCACTGCGCGCGACCTCTTGCTGTAGCACTTCGAGGAGACGTCGATGACACTGTGCCAAGACCGCGGTTTCATTGTAAAAAGGGACGATCACTGTCAACAGTGGGCCACTGGCTAGCGGCGCCTCGACAAGCTGCAAATCCAGTGCTTGCGCGTGGGAGGATAGGGTGTTCATTTCAAACTCACTCTCTCAATCTGAGAGCGCAGCTTAGTGCTGTGGCTGTCAAAAACAGGTGAACCATTTTATCGACAGTTAATCTTCGCGCGCAAAAACCCAGCAACGCGCCAAAACGTAGTTCAGCAACATAGCGACCAAAATACCTGGAACCAGTGCGAGCACTGGGTGCTGCACAGCCCAGGCCGAGGCCTGCTGCAGATAGGCATAGAGACCCCAATTAGGCACAAAGCCCAGTATTGATGCGCACAGGTACTGCCCGCACTCTAGCCCCTTTTTCTTGCGGCTGGCACCGAAGGTAAAGTGGCGGTTACACCACCAGTTAGAGCTGGCGGCGAGCCAGAACGCAACGCCCCTGGCAAGCAGCACAGGTAGGAAAAAAGAGCAGCAGATAAAGACCAGTACATCAATGATAAAGCCAATACACCCGACGAGGGCAAAGCGCAGCAGCGACATATATATTCCACCAAATACGCCACCATAAGCTGTGTGTTGTGAAAGCACAGTGAAGTTGATCGATGACACTTTTGTGAGACTTTTGCCTAAAAACTATTTACTCATATCGCCCTTCCTCGATAAACTTAAGCAGCTCAACCTTTGATACAGAGATCCCCATGGCTAAAGCCGCGCCTAAACCTTACGTAATTCCCAGCCGTCCAGAAGTACTTATTTACATCACCGATTTGCTGCAAGCACCGGAAATAGATGTCGATGAGGTGGTGAGAACACTGCGCCAAGACGTCTCGCTCTACTCTGCGGTGATCGCCACGGCAAACACACCGACGTTCAGAGGAAAGCGTGCAATTTCCACTCTCAATGAAGCGGTGGTGCGCCTTGGGCTTAAAACGCTGTTTACGATAGTGCGCTTAGCGGCCCTGAAAAACTCGCTTTCCAAAGCCGGTAACCTCGAGCGTTTTTGGGACTGCTCTACAGAAGTTGCTAATTTGACAGTGCACTTTGCAAAGCTCAGCTCGACGGAAAGTGAAGAAGATGCCTTTTCACTGGGGATGATGCACAACTGCGGTATTCCCCTGTTGATGGAGGCCATACCCAACTATCGCGAGTTTCTGAAAAATACCGATACTAACGACTTGCAGTCACTGCTCAACGAGGAAAAGGCGCTCTACGGCAGCAACCAGTTTAAAGTCAGCGCTGAAATCGCCAAGCGCTGGTTGCTCCCAGAACTAGTAATCAAAGCTATCTTGCTACAGAGTTTGACACCTGAGCAACTGGTCAACACTAAAGCGGCTTGTGAGTCGAGCAAACTGCTCGCCTGTTCGCTGATCCTCGCCAAGGATGTCAGCCAGATGTTCCGCCACTACTGGCGTATTGAAAACACCCAGCAGAGCATGGGTAACCTCAAGCCACTGCTACACTTTGTCGGCATCCCAGAAACCGACTACATTGATATGCGCGAAGATTTAATTACCCTGATGGCGCAATAAACGCGTTTAAACGTCGGTAAATGAGCCGAAACTCTCGAGAAACGTTTCCAGTACGGGTCCTAGAGTTTCCCCTTTACGCACCACCACGCTCAACTCTACGCGATGCGAGTAAACCGCCGGCAGCAGTGCTTTCATCTCTCCATTACTGACCCAGTTTGCCGCGTAGCGTCTAGGCAGAAAACCCAGATATCGCCCTGATAATATAAGAAATCCCAGCCCTTCAGAAAGGTAGGAAGATGCCGTCGATGTCGGCAATAAGGCTGCAATCTTGCTCTTAGCCAGCGGAGCGTAACAGCCCTTGGCATAGCTACTGCTCATAATATCCTGTTCGACCAGGCCCGAGGCGTCGAACAGCGCACTCTGGCTGCCGCAAAAAAGATCAACATCAATCGAGAAGCGATGCAGCACCCTGAGTGTTTTAGCCGCGGAGAATA
>JBMZCU010000292.1:0-4556 GCA_049613705.1 Pseudomonadales bacterium
TTGAAACGCCGCTGATGGTTGATATCGATACGGGCTGGGGTGGGGCGTTTAATATCGCACGCGCAGTCAAAGAAATGACCAAAGCCGGTGCCGCAGCGGTTCACTTAGAGGATCAGGTTGCTCAGAAACGCTGTGGCCACCGCCCCAACAAAGAGATCGTCTCCCTCCAGGAGATGGTTGATCGAGTGAAAGCGGCTGTGGATGCTAAAACAGATGATGATTTTTTCATTATAGCGCGTACAGATGCTTTTCAAATGGAGGGTATTAATGCCGCAGTTGAGCGCGCACAAGCGTGCCTTGAAGCCGGTGCCGACGGTATTTTTGCAGAGGCGGTCCACACCCTAGAAGACTATAACGCGTTCTCCAAGGGCATCAACGGTGGCCATCTTTTAGCTAATATCACTGAGTTCGGTGCGACACCGCTGTTCAATACTCAAGAGCTTGCCGAGAACGGCGCGACTATGGTGCTCTATCCGCTATCGGCTTTTCGCGCAGCAAACCAAGCGGCATTAAATGTCTACCAGGCGCTGTTGCGTGATGGCGATCAAAAGGCGGTTGTCGATACGATGCAGACGCGCATGGAACTGTACGATTTCCTCAATTATCACGACTTTGAAGAGAAGTTGGATGCACTGTTTGCAGAAGGTAAAAACAAATAATATCAAAAACTTATTTCAGTAAGTTAAATAATAACAAGCCTCGAAGTGGCGCTTTGAGGCACCTAAGGAGATGACAATGGCTGAAGCAAAGAAACTCTCAGGAGCTGGTCTACGTGGTCAATCGGCTGGAGAGACAGCGCTGTGCACTGTGGGCAAGAGCGGTGCGGGGTTGACGTATCGCGGTTACGATATGGCGGAGTTAGCTGACAAGGCGATGTTCGAAGAGGTCGCTTACTTACTAGCTTACGGCGCCTTACCTAATCGTGCCCAATTGGATGCCTATATCGCTAAGCTAAAAGGATTGCGTACACTTCCTGAGGCACTGAAAACCGTGCTTGAGAGCATTCCTGCAAGTGCCCATCCCATGGATGTTATGCGCACAGGTTGCTCTATGCTGGGCAACTTGGAAACAGAGCAAGATTTCAGTGAGCAGCGCGACCACATCGATCGCATGTTAGCTATTTTCCCCTCGATCATCTGCTATTGGTACAAGTACTCGCACGAAGGGGTGCGCATTGAGACAGATGCGCCAGAGGTTGACTCAATCGGGGCGCACTTCCTCGCCTTGCTACACGGTAAAGCGCCGAGTGAACTGGAGAGCCAAGTGATGAATGCCTCGCTGATTCTCTACGCTGAGCATGAATTTAACGCCTCTACCTTTACCGCCCGTGTCTGCGCATCGACACTTTCGGATATCCACTCCTGTGTCACCGGCGCGATAGGTTCGCTGCGCGGTCCGTTGCACGGAGGGGCAAATGAGGCGGCGATGGAGCTGATCGAGAACATGACAGATCCAGAGCAAGCTGAAGCGCAAATCATGGGGATGCTGGCACGCAAAGATAAAATTATGGGCTTTGGTCACGCTATTTACAGCACCAGTGATCCGCGCAATGCGATTATTAAAGCGTGGTCTAAAAAACTGTCGCAAGCGGTGGGCGATGATCGCCTTTACGCGGTGTCAGAGCGGGTAGAGGCGGTGATGTGGCGAGAGAAGAAACTGTTCTGCAACGCGGATTTCTTTCACGCCTCGGCGTATAACTTCATGGGTATACCCACTAAATTATTCACCCCTATCTTTGTTTGTTCGCGTGTCAGCGGCTGGACCGCACACGTGATGGAGCAGCGCGCTAACAACCGTATTATTCGCCCATCTGCCGATTATACAGGCCCTGAAAGCGCACAGTGGGTGCCGATTGAGCAGCGCCCATAACCGCTAGTAGTGCACAGTCTAAGCACTGTGCTGTTCGCTGTGCCGAATGCGCTTGTACAAGCAATTCGGCCTATAGCATCGACAGGATAACAACCATGAACCGTGAATTTCGAAAGTCACTGCCAGGCAGTGGACTGGATTACTATGATACCCGTGAGGCCGTCGAGGCTATTGCAGCGGGCAGCTATGACAAACTTCCCTACACCTCTAAAGTATTGGCCGAGAACTTGGTGCGCCGCTGTGATCCGGCGAGCCTAACACCTTGCCTTGAGCAAATTATCGAGCGCCGTCGCGATCTGGATTTCCCCTGGTACCCCGCGCGCGTGGTTTGCCACGATATTTTAGGCCAGACAGCTCTGGTCGATTTGGCAGGCCTTCGCGATGCTATTGCCGAACAAGGGGGAGACCCTTCGCTGGTCAATCCTGTCGTGCCGACACAGCTCATAGTCGATCACTCTCTGGCAGTGGAGCACGGCGGAGATGATAGTGAGGCTTTCGCTAAAAACCGTGCTATTGAAGATCGCCGTAACGAGGATAGATTTCACTTTATCAACTGGACCAAAAAGGCGTTTAAGAATGTCGATGTGATCCCACCTGGCAACGGCATTTTGCATCAAATCAATCTGGAGAAAATGTCTCCGGTGATTCAGGCACGTGAAGGAGTAGCGTTTCCTGATACCTTAGTTGGAACTGATAGTCACACACCGCACGTCGATGCCCTTGGTGTCATCGCACTGGGTGTCGGTGGGCTTGAAGCAGAGAGCGTGATGTTGGGGCGCGCCTCTTACATGCGCTTGCCGGACATCGTTGGGGTTGAGCTAACGGGAACACGCAAGCCCGGGATTACTGCCACGGATATTGTTCTGGCAATCACAGAGTTTCTGCGTGAGCAAAAGGTGGTCTCAAGCTACCTCGAGTTCTACGGGGAAGGCGTCAAGGGGCTGACCTTGGGAGATCGCGCGACGATTTCCAATATGACGCCTGAGTACGGCGCTTCTGCGGCAATGTTTTATATCGACGAGCAGACTATAGATTACCTGAGAGTAACAGGCCGTGAGCCCGAGCAAGTAGCGTTGGTCGAGCAGTACGCTAAGCTCACCGGATTGTGGGCAGATGGGATGGAGCAAGCGGATTACGAGCGTGTACTGCGTTTTGATCTCTCTAGTGTGGGGCGCAATATAGCAGGCCCTTCCAATCCGCATCGCCGTGTTCCAACCAGCGAATTGAAGGCGCGTGGTATAGCGGGCACTGTGGAAGATGAAGCGGGTAAAATGCCCGACGGTGCTGTCATAATCGCGGCGATTACCAGCTGCACCAATACCAGTAATCCGCGTAATATCGTGGCAGCAGGGCTGCTGGCAAAACGTGCAAACGAACTTGGTTTGATACGTAAACCTTGGGTGAAATCATCATTTGCACCAGGTTCTAAAGTGGCGCAGCTCTACTTGGAAGAGGCGGGGTTATTGCCAGAGCTTGAAAAGCTCGGTTTTGGGATTGTCGCATTTGCCTGCACGACCTGTAATGGCATGAGTGGGGCGCTAGATCCTGTGATTCAACAAGAAATCATCGAGCGCGATCTCTATGCAACAGCGGTGCTCTCGGGCAATCGAAACTTTGATGGGCGCATCCACCCTTATGCCAAGCAGGCGTTTTTAGCATCGCCACCGCTCGTGGTTGCCTATGCCATTGCAGGCACTATCCGCTTTGATATAGAGCAAGACATCTTGGGACAAGACAGTGAGGGCAGAGACATTCGCCTCAAAGATCTCTGGCCGAGCGATGAAGATATAGACGCTATTATTCGCAAGAGTGTTAAGCCTGAACAGTTCAACCGTGTCTATATTCCCATGTTCGATTTGGAGCGCGCCGAGCAAGCGATCAGTCCTCTTTACGACTGGCGTTCACAGAGCACTTATATCCGCCGTCCACCCTACTGGGAGGGCGCACTCGCCGGTGAGCGAAGCCTGTCGGGGATGCGTCCACTGGCTGTTCTAGGTGACAATATCACGACCGATCATCTCTCGCCGTCAAACGCGATCATGTTGGACAGTGCCGCCGGCGCATATCTGGCGAAAATGGGGTTGCCTGAAGAAGATTTTAACTCCTATGCAACACACCGAGGTGATCATTTAACGGCGCAGCGCGCAACGTTTGCCAATCCTAAACTGCTGAATGAGATGGTGCGCGAAGACGGAGAAGTGGTGCAGGGTTCACTCGCGCGGGTTGAGCCAGAGGGCACTGTTAGTCGAATGTGGGAGGCAATCGAAACGTATATGGATCGCGACCAGCCACTGATCATTGTCGCTGGTGCCGACTACGGTCAAGGGTCGTCTCGCGACTGGGCTGCTAAAGGCGTACGCCTGGCAGGTGTGCAAGTGATAGTCGCAGAAGGTTTTGAGCGCATTCATCGCACTAACTTAGTGGGTATGGGCGTGTTGCCTGTTGAGTTTAGCCCAGGTGAGACACGCCATACCTATGAGATTGATGGCACAGAGACTTTTGATGTCATCGGAGAGCGCACCCCAGGCGCAGAGCTGACGTTGGTGATTAATCGCACCTGCGGTGAGCGCATTGAGGCCAAGGTGAAGTGTCGCCTGGATACGGCGGAGGAAATCTCTATCTACGAAGCCGGTGGTGTACTGCAGCGCTTTGCCAAAGATTTTTTAGCGGCGAATTAGGATCTGCCA
>JBMZCU010000293.1:0-4552 GCA_049613705.1 Pseudomonadales bacterium
GTGCGCGGGCGCGGAGCGCCCGCCGCACTGGCCTGAATACGCTGAAACAGGCTGGCGCCGCTGGTCGCGCTCACTTAGTCTTGATCCAAGCGACCGACAAGGGACAGCTCAAAGTTGGCCCCCATGTACTTGAAGTGCGGGCGCACCTTCATCGCCACTTGATACCAGCCCGGATCACCTTCGACATCCGAAACCTCAATGCTAGCTTCGCGCAGCGGCTTGCGTGAACGCACGTCCGCCGGTGGGTTTTCCTGATCGGCAACATACTGGCGGATCCAAGTATTGAGCTCGCGCTCCAAATCCTGGCGCTCTTTCCATGAACCTATCTTTTCGCGCTGTAGCACTTTGATATAGTGCGCCAAGCGATTGATGATCATCATGTAGGGAAGCTGTGTACCCAACTTGTAGTTGGTCTGCGCCATTTGCCCCTCTTTTGTCTTGGGGAAGTTCTTCGGCTTTTGAATTGAGTTGGCCGAGAAGAACGCGGCATTGTCGCTGCCCTTGCGCATGGTCAAGCTGATGAAGCCCTGCTCGGCCAGTTCAAACTCGCGGCGATCGGTGATCAACACTTCCGTCGGGATCTTGGCCTGCAGTTCGCCCATAGATTCGAACAAGTGAACCGGCAAGTCCTCCACCGCGCCACCGCTCTGCGGGCCTATAATGTTCGGGCACCAGCGGTACTTGGCAAAGCTGTCCGCCAGGCGGTTACCGAGCAGCAGCGCTGTATTGCCCCAGAGGTAGTGCTCGTGGCTCTTAGAGACATCTTCGGTGTAATTGAAGCTGCGCACAGGGTTTTCGATAGGATCGTAAGGTGTGCGCAACAAGAAGCGCGGTGCAGTGAGCCCTATGTACTTAGAATCCTCTGACTCGCGCAGTGAACGCCACTTGGTGTAACGCGGTGATTCGAAGATAGATTCCAAATCTTTGATGCCCGCAAAGTCAGTGAACGAATCCAGGCCAAAAAAGTTTGGCGATACCGAAGACAGGAAAGGTGCGTGCGACATCGCGCCAACGGCGGCGACGTACTGCATCAGCTTCATATCGGGCGTGGACGGGGTGATCTCGTAATGGCCGATCATTGCGCCGATAGGTTGCCCACCGAATTGACCGTACTCGTTAGAGTAAACGTGTTGATAGAGACCGGACTGCACCACTTCTGGGGAGAACTCGAAGTCTTCGAGCAGCTCTTCTTTGGTGGCGTGTAGGATTTCCAGCTTGATGTTCTCGCGAAAGTCTGTGCGATCGACCAATAACTTTAGGCCGCCCCAGGTAGACTCGAGCTGCTGGAACTCAGGGACGTGTAGGATCTCATCGACCTGCGCACTGATTTTCTTGTCGAGTTCCACGATCATTTGATCGACCAAACCCTTGTTGACAGGCTCTTCAGAAGTGCCACGCTCCAACATATTAGAGATAAAGGCCATCACCCCATCTTTGGCGATGCCGTAGCCCTCTTCTTCCTGTTTCATGCGGCTCTGCGCCATGATTTGATCGAGTAGAGAGGCATTGACCGAGGCGTTTTCCGCCGCTGCTGTCTGTTGATTTTCCATCGTCAATTCGTCCTTTAGTTAACGTTGTCGTCTGCCAAGCTCAGCTCGGATAACAGTTGATCGCGCGCTTCCTGCGAACCTAGTAGCTCTTGCAGTTTTTCACGGAAGGCCGGCACATTGCCCAGCGGCCCTTTGAGTGCAACCAGTGCCTCGCGCAAGTCGATCAGTTTCTTTACCTCTGGCACCTGCTGGGCGATGCTGTCAGGTTTGAAATCACTCAGGTTTTCAAACTTGAGATCGATCGCGATATCAGACTCTTCGCCATCTTCCTGCTCGCGCAGACGGTCGGGCACTGATGTCTTGAGCGACAGTTCCGTCTCTTTAAACACTGAGCTGAAGTTGTTTTTGTCGATAGAAATCGTTCTTCTATCGGCGATCGGCGTCTCTTCGCTCTCGCCAGTGAAATCCCCGAGGACCATCATTTTCAGCGGCAGCTCGACTTCCGCTTCCTGCCCGCCTGTGGCAGGTACATATTTGATGTTGATCCTTTCCTTTGGTGCTACTGTTGCTTCTTTAGCCATAGTTCAGTCCATTCTCTGTTGTGATTTCAAACATCCCCAGCACTTGCCGTGCTAGACCTGCGCAAAATTGTTTACAGCGGCCGCCAATCCACTAGCGGCTCACTGACCCAGCCCGGGCGCGCGCCCTCACTCTCGACGTAAATCCAGCCTTTACCCTGCGCCGAATAACGGTGAACCTGCACCGCCTTACCCTTGGCGAGTAGGGTCGTGCGACGGCTCTCAAGCCCCGGCTGCGCGCGCACACTCAGCGCCCCGCTGCTGATATCTACCCGGCCCAGCCCGGCGATAAAGTAGATGCGCTGACCGCGGGCATCCTCTGCAGAGGGGTAACGCGCTAGGGAGGCGGGCTGCAGCCACTGACGAGCGCTCTGGTTGTTCAGCACTTGGTCAATCACTGTCTGTGTGTTCGCTTGGCGCGGCGCGGCCGATGCCACTTTTGCGCTGCTTGGCGCCGCGGCGATAGGCTGCTCTATGGTGCGCGCTTGAGTTGCAGCTGACTTTTGTACTGCCGGTTGCTTGTGTACCACTTGAGCGACAGCCTGTTGCGGCACAACGGGTGCGCTATCATTGACGCTAACCACCTCATCCACTGGTGCGGCCTGAGCTGACATCAAGCTGAGAATGGGGGCTTCGTGCGCCGCACGCTGATAGGCCATTACCAGCTTGGGTACCTCTCCCTGTGGGTCGGCATCTGCAGCCAGTGCGTTAAATTGGTTGCCACAGTTACCGATGAAACGGTTATCTTTTTTAACCGGCTCACCCGGGGCGGAGATATCTTGTTCTGAGCGCAACAAAAAGTGCTGTTCCTCACCCATAAAGTAGAAGTTGTATTCTTCGCCAGTGCCCTTAATTGCACGCACCGGTGACCAGACAGCGCACTTGGGCTCTTCAAATTCAATCATGGCTATAAGGCCTTTGATCGCCTCGTCTACTGCAAAATGATCAACAAAACGATAACCGTCGACTTTCAAGCTGTACTGATGCTTCGCAATGTATTCGCCGTCGGCAATTGCCAGTGCGGCATTGGCACTTAGCACACCTTCTTCAGCTTTCGCAAAGTACTCACTGCCAATCTCATAGAGAGTGATTGAATAGCTGTTAGGTGCTGGCGATGCCGCGAACAGACCGCGTTTAACATTGGGAGATACTGTGGTTTGAGCCCCTTGGGAAAGCGCCGCGAGGGACACCTTAGAGGGCTGCATTTCATTGGGGCCGACTTGTATATCGGGGTCGTAGATGACTTCGGCGACTTTGCCAGCTGTTTTGACGGTGTTGGCACAGCCTGTGAGCAGTACGCCAGTAGCCAGCAGGCTCGGCATTAACAGCTGCACGACTGTGCGCTGTACAGTGCTTCCCTTCACGTTGATCTTGTCCATTGTCAAAACTACCCACTTCAATATACGACCAGCAAAGCGGCTCTACCCTCGCTGAAGATCATCCTTCTCTCCAGTTGGCTAAGCCTGTCACGGCATTTGCCCTTCGCTGTACTCTGTGTAACCCGCCGCTGTACGGCGGCCAAAAACCGCCACTATAGGGCAAGATGTTGCGCTCTTAAGTGAACGTGAAATGAATATAGTGACGAGCTTAACCTTTGGCAATCCTAATTTTTGCAAATGAGAAATATTAACAAAAAGTCTCAGTTTTTGAGCTTGGCGCAGAAAAAGATGGTCGCCATACGTAGACAAAATGCGGTAAATATCGGCTAAAAATAGTCCAAATTGCTATTTTATAAAGCGCTGCAGAAAACTCGATTAGTATGTCTTTCAGACTGTCTTTTGCACTGATTGGCTAAAGATAGAAAATAACAAAAACTTTATTACGTCGCCGATTGGCATCATTGAATTAAACTAACAGGGATGATTTGCGGTGAGTGTAAAGGCGATAAACAAAACAGCCCCGAGCACCCTAGCGGTACTTGCACTGTACGCGCTTGCGCTGTGGCACACTGGCGCCCGCGCTGAAACTTCAGTGACCTTAAGTATCGCCGATGCCTTCGCCGCCTACGGCAGCAGCACTCTCAGCCGCAGCTCCAAGCGCAAGCTCGCCGGCAGCGAAGATCTGTGGCGCGCCGTACCCGCCTATTTCCAGCTCACCCTCGAGCCCAAGCGCGCACGCGTAGCTCATGAGCGCGCGCAGCTGTTGAGCAATCCAAACTTTATCCGCAACGCCAGCACCCGGGCGCGTCCCTATCTGCACTTCATAGTGCAGCGTATCGCTGAGCGCGATATGCCGGGTGAGCTAGCGCTGCTGCCCATAGTCGAGAGCGGCTACAACCCTTTCGCCAGATCGCACGCAGGGGCGCAAGGCCCCTGGCAATTCATCGCCAGCACAGGTGATCACTACGGTTTAGCACGCAATTGGTGGTACGACGGGCGCGGCGATATCATCGCTTCCACTAAGGCCGCACTGGATTACTTACAACACTTGGCGGATAGGTTTGATGGCGATTGGCTACTCGCATTGGCCGCCTACAACTGCGGT
>JBMZCU010000294.1:0-4518 GCA_049613705.1 Pseudomonadales bacterium
TAATCTTGTTTGTTGGCGCTACAGGTTCTGGTAAGTCCACCTCGCTTGCCGCGTTGCTTGATCATCGCAATGCTAGCGCTGGTGGGCATATAATCACGATTGAAGATCCAATTGAATTTGTCCATAGGCATAAAAAATCTATCGTTAACCAGCGCGAGGTCGGTGTAGACACGCGCAGTTTTCACAATGCATTGATCAATACTCTGCGCCAAGCTCCTGATGTGATTTTAATCGGTGAGATTCGCGACCGCGAGACCATGGAGCACTGCTTAGCATTTGCTGAAACTGGTCATTTGGCTATTTCAACGCTGCACGCTAACAATGCCAACCAGGCACTTGATCGCATCATTAACTTCTTCCCCGAAGAGCGCCGAGGGCAGGTGTTGATGGATCTTTCGCTCAACATTCAGGCGATTGTCTCACAGCGCCTTGTGAAAACGCTGGACGGTAAGCGTACGGCGGCGATTGAAATTCTGCTCAATACCTCTACCATCCGCGAACTTATTCTCAAGGGCGATATTGATGGTATTAAAGAGATCATGGGTAAATCGGAAAACTTAGGTATGCAAACCTTTGATTCCTCGCTTTATTCACTGGTACAAGAGGGCAAAATTTCTCAGGAGGAGGCGCTTCGAAACGCTGACTCTGTCAATAATTTGCGCTTGCGCCTCAAGCTTGGTGATAAAGAGACGACCAAGCAGCGCCAGGAGAGTGGTGCACGCTTCCAGATTGATCGCCAGGAAGAAGAGAAAAAAGATGACAATAAAGGCCCTAAGAAGCCATTTGAATTGCTGTAAGGGGCGTTATGAACGAAGTTGTCGAGTTACTGCGTGAGCAGAACCAAGATCGTTTTCAATCGATTGAATTACCCGATGAAGATGACCTTGTGCTGATACAAGAAGAGCTTTTGCTACACCTGCCACCCGATCTAAAGGATTTTTTACTACACGTCAGTGATGTTGCCTATGGTAGCTTGCAGCCGGTTACGGTGTCAGATCCATATTCACATACCCATTTACCGGAGGTCACTTCGATAGCTTGGGAGCAGGGCCTTGCTAGGGACTTAATTCCTATCTGCCAGAGTAATGACGGCTATTTTTTCATTGCGCAAGAGGGCTATATCGGTGCTTGGTTACACGCCCAAGGTGTTGATGAGGATCAGCACTGGGATTCCATCTGGGATTGGTGCACTGAGGTGTGGCTGCAGAGCTAGTGTAATAGCTGAACACTCTGCTATCGCCAGGTTTCGCCCTAGAGTGACTTTAGGGTCAGGTTCTTGCGTTAGCAGTGCTACTTTTCTTGCGCTGGCAAAGTGATAGCCCTATGACCAGTAGGCAAGTAATCAGCACGGGCCATAGTCCCGCACGCTGATAAACGGTAGTGCCAGACATTTTCCACACCTTTGTTTTTAGCACGGCCTGTGTGTATCTTGGCGCTTGTGCTGTAACATTACCTCGTGGGTCTACAACAGCACTGATGCCGTTGTTCGCCGCTCGTACCAACCAGCGCCCGTTTTCAACTGCTCTGATTCTCGCCATCTGAAAGTGTTGATCAGGGCCGATAGAGTGGCTAAACCAGGTGTCGTTCGAGACAGTTAGCAATACATCAGCGCTCTGGCTGTTGCGCCGCACGAGCTCTGGATAGGCAATCTCGTAACAAATGGCTGCACTGAAATGGTATTTACCTATTTGCAGTAATGGCTGCTGTGCTTGGGGAAGTGAAAAACTCAAACTTGGAATGTCTAAAAAGTTAATTAGCCCGCGCAACTCATCTTCGAAGGGAACATATTCACCAAACGGTACTAATCGCTGTTTGTGGTAGGTGCTTTGTTGGGTCAGGTTGCGAAGTGAGTTGTGAATGCGGCTTTCGCCGGGGCGAAGGGTATCTTCAACTTGAACTGGTAGTCCGGTTACCAGGTTTCCACCTAGTGTCCTCTGGCGCTGCACTAGGGGCTCTAGAAAGGGAGCTACACGGTAGTAGAAGCTAGGTATTGCCGTTTCTGGCCATAAAATCATATCACTGCCTAGAAGCGGCTCTGTCATGCTGACATAGCGCTCTAAAATTTGCGCTAAATAGGCTGGCTGCCATTTTATTTCCTGCGGAATATTCGGCTGTACAATGGCGATATCTATTGCTTGCGGGCTGCTCTGGGTTTGTGGCTCCTGCACTCCTTGGCCCACTGTGATGGGGAGTGTTATACAGGCCAACAAGGCGAGATACGCAGCCTTGTAATTGCCGCTGCTGCGCTTCAACCACAGATTGGCAAGTGCTAAACCCGGTAGTAGAACTGCAAGGGAGAGCAGCCAAATGCCACCGAGTGATGCAAGCGGTAGCAGTGGTGTGTCTGTTGTGACATAGCCTAAGTAAAGCCATGGGAAGCCGGTAAGGAGCCAGCTACGCAACCATTCAAAGCTCAGCCAGAGTGCGGCGAAGCTCAGCCAGTTTGGTTTTAAATACTTTTGATAAAGCCAGCTCTGTAGGGCAAAGAAAAGTGCCATGCCCAAACAAAAGAATGCTGTGATGATACTTGCTAATAGCCAATGCGTGCCGCCGTAGGTATTAATGCTGACATAAACCCAAGAGATACCAGTGCCAAAGAAGCCTGCACCAAACAAGTAGCCGGTGAGAGTGGCTTGCTTAATGCTTTGATTCTGTAGCAGTAAAAAGAGGATCGCAGGAGTAATAAACGCGATTAGCTTAAGGTCAAAGGGGGCGAAGGCGAGTGTTGTCGCTGCACCCGCCCCCGCTGCAAGTAGGTACTTAAATCGCATTATCAGGCGATTTTCTTAACTTGCAGAAGGCGAATCCGGCGATTTTCTGAAGAGAGCACTTTAAAGAGGAAGTCGCCGATGGCTACTTCTTCGTTCTTCTGCGGCAGGTGCCCGAACTGCTGTGTAACAATGCCACCTATGGTGTCGAATTCTGAATCGCTGAAGGCTGTGTTGAAGTACTCATCAAAGTCTTCGAGTTCAGTCAGCGCTTTTACCAAATAAGCGTTGTCATCGAACGGGCGTATATTACCTTCGTCTTCATCGTTATCGTGTTCGTCCTCAATTTCGCCAACAATCTGTTCAAGGACATCTTCGATAGTTACAAGCCCCGCAATGCCGCCGTATTCGTCGACAACAATCGCCAAGTGACTGCGATTGGTGCGAAACTCTTTGAGCAAAATATTCAGGCGCTTGCTCTCTGGAATAAAAGTCACTGGACGCAGTTTGTCCATCACGGTGAACTCTTCTTCGTTGGGCGTCAGGATGTAGGGGAGTAAATCTTTTGCCAGCAGTACGCCAATGATTTCATCGGGGGTTTTACCTACCACAGGAAAACGCGAGTGCGCACTGGAAATAATGACAGGGAGGAACTCTTTTGGCGTCTGATCGGATTCAATCATGATCATTTTCGAGCGCGGGACCATAATGTCTCGCACTTGCATATCTGCCGCTTGCATTGCACCTTCAATAATAGACAGTGCATCATTATCTAGCAGATTGTCATCGGCAGCTTCTTTGATGACATCGAGTACTTCTTCCTTGGTTTTGGGTTCGTCCGAAAATGCCTGGGCTATACGCCCGAGTATACTTCGCGGTTGTTCCGTTCGCTCTTCGCTCATTAATTCCTCGGCTCCATCGTACGATGATGCTCATGTTAGCAGCTGCTCTCGCAGCTAATGTTATTCGCTGTATGGGTCTTCGATGCTCAGCTGGGCGAGGATTTCTCGCTCCAATTGTTCCATCTCAACCGCGTCTTCTTCCTTTATATGGTCGAAACCTAGGAGATGCAATACCCCGTGCACAAACATATGTGCCCAGTGATCAAAGTGTGCTTTGTTCTGTTCGATGGCCTCTGCAGCGACGACCTCAGCACAGATGACTAAATCGCCCAAAATCTCGGGTTCGCCTTCGATGCACGCGGGCATCTCAAAGCAGAAAGACAGCACATTGGTTGGCTTGTCTTTAGCGCGATACTGGTTGTTTAGCGCCTGGCTCTCTGCGCTATCGACAATGCGCGCACACAGTGAAAATTCACCTTCAAAACGCTCGAAAACTGCATCGACCCAGCGCTGACACTGGGACTGGTCGGGAAGGTTATCAGTTTCTACGGCTAATTGGAGCGTGAGTTCGGCGCTCATGAGTGGCGCTCGTTCTTGGTGGCTTCGTGTTCGTCGTAGGCTTCTACAATGTGTTGAACTAAGGGATGGCGCACTACATCTTTTGAGGAGAAGTAGCTAAAGCCAATCCCTTCAACACCGTTAAGCACCTCAGCGGCGTGGCGCAATCCCGATGGAGTGCCGCGCGGAAGGTCGACTTGGCTGATGTCGCCGGTAATGACCGCGGTCGAGCCAAAGCCGATACGGGTCAGGAACATTTTCATTTGCTCGCGAGTGGTGTTTTGGCTTTCGTCCAAAATGACAAAAGAGCCATTGAGTGTGCGCCCGCGCATGTAGGCAAGCGGTGCAATCTCTATGATATTGCGCTCGATTAACTTAGTGACTTTTTCAAAGCCGAGCATTTCAAATAG
>JBMZCU010000295.1:0-4514 GCA_049613705.1 Pseudomonadales bacterium
CACAGACACGCCAAGATCAGTCAGAGTGCTCAACGGTTCTACAAACTCGCCCAACTGCTCCGGCTCTTTCAAATCAAACTCAAAGCGCGGCATACGCCTAGTGTGGCGATAGGACTTTCCATTGAGTGCGTAGAGCGGATAAATCACATCCCTGGTGAAGGTAGCAGCCAGAGCCTTGAGATCAGCATCGCGAATTTCGCGGCGCACCTCATTGTGCACATTACCCAGGGCATTGGTGCTGCTCTTACCATCGGCTTGGCTGGTCAGTGTGCCGCCAAGTATCGCCTTGCTCTGACTCTTTTCAGTCCAATTGATCATCGCCATGAAAGGATCGCTGCCGCCATCGGCTGCATTTTGAAACTCTATGTCCATTCCCTTTGGAATGATGCCGCCCGCGTTGTGGCCAATGCTCATCACTGCGCGCAATAAAGTAGCCTTCTCTTTCTCGCTGGCCCCCTCCGTGTATTTACCCAGACGCATAGGCAGGCCGTAGATTTCCAAAAACTCCGCTAAATCGCGCACTGAGTAGTTTTTAAATAGGAAAGGCCAGACCAGTACACGCACTAAACCATTGCGCCCTAGGTAACCAGATTTCGACTTGGCGCGGTGACTAATCCAACCAAAGGGCTGCAGCGCTGCGCCCTCATAGCTGTTGTCCCGCAAACGCAGCTCATCACGCTGCTCTGGGTTGACCTGGAACCAGCTGGGGTCGCGCCATTGCGCGCCGCTTATATAGTGCACCTTGTCGTGAAACGACCAGTTCAACTCTAGGTTCGCGACTCCCTTTAAGATGGCATCGCCACAGTCAAAAATCGCATCATCAAACCAGGTGGCAGCGCGCAGCAGCTCTTCAATCTCTTCACTGTCGCGCTTTTCAGCGGCACTGGGGTTCGGTGGTGGGACAATTTGCCAGTCTGGCCCTTGCATGGCGAGACGACGCTTTCCCAGCTCACTTTGTACGTGTGCGTCTTTCTCTTCGATATCCTCGGCCAACTCGCACTGGGCGATCAAGTTGCCGTGCTCGGCTTCACGCAACACCATAGCTGCTTTCGCAGGGGTGAGGCCGCGACTTGGATGCTCACTGTAGTGGTGCTGCAAATGAGCCAGGCGACTGTCGCTCTCTGTCTGCTGCTCACCGAGCGCTTCACGCTGAATTGGCTGACCGTAGAGGTCGAGTATGGGAGAGCTAGCCATTAAAAGGCTCCTTGTTTGAATCCGGGGTTATCATCGTCATCTTCCTCCTGTTCACCGAATGGATCGCCTTTACCTGGCAAGCCTGTAAATTCGATACTGCCGCCTTCCATCCAGCTGGCTCTATTAGCCATTACTAACGCCACCGCAAAGTCACCGTGGCGCTGTTGGCCATCACTGCCCTTGCCACTACCTTTCTCTATCTGCGGGACACCTTGGTTCATCTGAATTTTATTGAGATCAGAGAGCACGTCTTCGTGGCGGGGAATCTCTAAATCATCGTCTTCGAACGCTGATTTAAGCTTGGGCATCCACTCTCGGTACCAGGCTACATTCAGCATCACGCAGTCGACCAATGCACTACCCCATTTAAGGCGCACAGCTTCTGCCAGGTAACCGCCGTTGCCGGTGGCATCAAAGGCTGCACCACTGAAGCGTGGCAAACGTGACAGCAGATAAAACACAACGATGCGCTGTGTCTCATAAGGTGCATTCGATAACTCAACCACGAAAGGTACGCGCTTGGTTAAGTTAGGCCGGATCGTCAGAGGACAGAGCACCGTTAAATCGCCTTTGCGGGCGAAGTCTTCACCGAGTACGTGGCGGCAGCTGGTATCTAAATACTCAGCTGTTAGCAGGGGCTGCAGTACATCTTCACACCACTGTTCAATCAGGGTCTGGCGCTTATCCTCGGCTAGCAGCTCGTAATCCTTGGGTGCTGTCCAACGCACAATTGGTATAGAGCGGTCAGAAACCATAGCGCGCTCTATCAGTGCACGTTTGATATAGACGCCACTACCCGACTTAGGAATACAGCTGTATTCCTCTAATGCATCCTCTTCTGTAGCGGTATCTTTTAGCAGGCCAGCGACCCATTCGTCCTCAGCTTCTTGGCTCCAGTCTTCGCGCTTTATTTGGCATATCCGCTTGTACAGACCTTCTGCACACGCCTTTTCTAACGGAATAGAGTGGACGCTGTAGCGCTTTTTTCCTGCACGGCTGTCATTAATCAGCTCATTAAACAGATTGTCTATGCCATTATGAGTGCTGATGAGGCGTACTTTGCTGCCCCACATCGTCAACGCGAGCGCCGCTTTCAGCACTTCAGCTAAGCGGTCGTGAAAAGCGGCTTCGTCTATGGTGACGTTGCCCTGCATACCACGCAGATTCGACGGATTAGATGACAGCGCCTGAATTTTAAAGCCGCTGGCAAAGTAGATAACAAAGGTGAGAATTTCCTTACCGTCTTGGCCCTCATCGATAAAGACATCTTCCTGGATATCACCTGCAGCCCTATCAAAAGCCTTTGCCCACATGGCCGCAGCTTCGATGAACTCCCGCGCCATCTCTTTGTTTGAGCCTACATAGAAGTGGTTGCAGCCGCCGTCCTGGCGAGAAGTCGCTGCACAGAGTGTTGCGTCTGCTGCCTCGGCCCAGGTCAACCCAGTACGGCGAGACTTTTCGGCGATCTTTAGCGGCGACTCGTCTGCGATCCAGCGCGCCTGGTAACCTAGCAATACCTCTTTGGGATCAAATTCACGGAGCAGTTGATAATCTTGTTCTGCAACTGCACCTAGGGGTAGCTCAAAAGGGGTGCTCATTAGGCAATCCCCAGGATCATATCCTTGATCGATTGCACGCCTTCACGGGTTAAGCCTTGAGACTTAGCCACGCTCTCGGCAACATCTGCCGCTTCCTGGGCCGCCTGCTTGCGAATCTCGCGCTCGCGCTTTTCATTGGTGCTGGCAGCGTCTTCAAGGTGCTTGATTGCAAGCGCTAGCTCTTTGAGCATTTTGGGTGGCACTGGCTCATCGCCTTCACTCATTGCGAGCGAGGTTTCGAACGCCATAGTGCGGGTGAACTCGTTGAGTAACTGGCCGACTTTGCCCTGGGGCTCATTACCTAGTTTACCGACCCACATCTGCGCTATCTCACGGCTCTGGCGCATACGTGCACCTATCGCATCCATCCGCATGCTGTAGCGGTTAACAGCACTTTTGCTGATGCGAGTATCGCTGCCTTCGGCCTCGAGGAGTGCATTGACACGCTGGGCTGTTTCTACCTGGCCAACGGCCGGATCGCGCAGCAGTGCATGCAGCGCCTCGCGGATCTCTTCGGGCAGTAAATCGATAGATGATTTGCGAGCCACACTATGCTCCCGGCCCTGGACGCTTAACCCCCGACACAGTAGCACGCCCCTGAGAGACGTCTAGACCGCGCTGGTTCAAGGTAACGACTTTGACCGAGTCGATCTGCTCGAATGAGACTAGATCCACTTCTTTAAGCCAGGCAATCTCAGCGTGCAGTTTGTCTCTGCTGACACTGTGGCCATAGAGCTCTAAACCCTGCTGGAGTATGCTCGTGTTAACTTTGTAATCTCTGTCCTCTGCCAGCAAGCGCAACAGCACGAGACGACGGTCTTCTTGTTCAATACGTGCGAATGACATAGTTATTAATCCTTGTTTAGCAGATGGTCAGCAATACGATTCACCTGGTGCGCCACACCATCGAGCTTGCTTTCAAGCGCAGAGTACTGCTCACGCAGCTTTGCGATATCTTCGTGCGTAGGAGCATTGTTCAAGCGCTCCTCAGCTGAGATCACACGGTGTTCGAGTGAGTCCAGGCGATCATCTAGTGCAGTGATAATTTCACGGTTCTGATTACTACCTGTGCGCACCCAACCACCGATAGCGACAATGATCAGCACCACCCACTGCGCGACATCCAGCCAGAACTTAGCGGCGTCCCAATTCATAGTGCTTTCCCTGTTGTTCGGCGCGCTGCTGGCAGTAGATGCATCGTGCAGCATTGGGCTTTACGGCTAGGCGAGCCTGTTGCACCGGCTCATCACAGTCGATGCAAACCACTCGCCCATCTATAACTTCTTGTGCAGGCTCACACGCTGCATTGGCTTGTGCTGCGGCAATGCTGTTATCACGCAGCATCATTTCTGTATCCTTGGCCTGGTCGAGAATATCGGGCATCAGGTACGTGCCTCCAATGCCTTCTTATCCTTTTGCTTAGAGCCTAGAGAGCTACCAAACCAGAATTGCAAAATCATAGGGATGGCGGCAGTCAATACACCGATAACCGTATTGAGAATGCCGAAAATGCGGTCGTTAATATCGGCATCATAGAAGTAGACCAAGATACCCAATATCCCAAAGTAGCCCAGAATAAAGAGGGCCGAGAGCACGATCTGCGGCCACATATTGACCTTGGCTAGCTCGCGCGCATTTTGTCGATCTTCGACTTCCAAGGCGAAGACATCGATATCTAGCTTTTTCATTTCAGTCAGAAATTGCTGGTCGGCTTCTTTGATC
>JBMZCU010000296.1:0-4482 GCA_049613705.1 Pseudomonadales bacterium
GCGGCTTGACCGCTGGCGAGACTGAAGTTGGCAGTGAGCACGCACAGTGTCAGTGCAGTGTAGCGGACGATGTGTTTCATTGGGTAACCCTCGCGATCAAATCTAGCCTGTCGCGACAGTAACATAAGGGCCTAGGGGGAGCTAGAAGATCACAGCTGCTGTTGTGTGACACAAATCTCGCTGTGCTGCCTGTGAGGCACGCTCGGCGCTGGGTACGCAAGGTTAGTAACGGCGCTTGTGAGTACGGCTTAGAAGGTACAGGTTGTTGTTTCATAAAGTGAAAAGTGCACAGCCTCTTGAGAGCTGAATTGAATTTGCTAAAATTACGCCACTGCTGTGTTGGAACTCAATAGACATTATAAGCTCCAATGCACCCATTTGACGGATACAAGAGAGGATCGCTTGGATACTGAAGCTCTTCATCAGCGCTTTAATGCGCTGCACACTTGGCTGAGCGCAGAGATTATCGGTCAGCCGCAATTGGTTGAACGCCTGTTAATCGCGTTGCTAGCAGATGGACATATCTTGGTTGAGGGCGCCCCGGGTGTGGCAAAAACCCGTGCGATCAACGCATTGAGCCGCGGTATTGAAGGGGACTTTCAACGGGTTCAATTCACCCCCGATTTACTGCCTAGCGATGTCACCGGTAGTGATATCTATCGCCCGGAAGATGCTAGCTTTGTCTTCCAGCGCGGGCCCATCTTTCACAATCTGGTACTCGCCGATGAAATCAATCGCGCACCGGCGAAAGTTCAATCGGCGCTGTTGGAAGCCATGGCAGAGCGCCAGATCAGTGTAGGCGGTCACACTTATGCGCTGCCAGATGTCTTCATGGTCATGGCGACGCAGAACCCGCTCGAACAGGAGGGGACTTATCCTCTGCCAGAGGCGCAGCTCGATCGCTTCTTATTTAAGGTCAATGTGGCTTATCCCGATGCCGAGGCCGAGCGTCAGATTCTGCGCTTAACCCGCACGGAAGCTGGTGGCGCGGTAGCACAAGTGCCACAAGCGCTGGATCGCGATGCCCTGTTGGCCGCGCGAGCGCAAGTAGTGAATCTGTATATGGCCGATCCGGTCGAGGAGTATATCGTACAATTGAGCGTGGCAACGCGTGAGCCTGCACAGTATTCGCAGCAGCTGGCGAGCTGGATCGAGTTTGGTGTTAGTCCGCGGGCGACCATTGCACTGGATCGTGCTGCGCGCGCCTGTGCTTGGTTGGCGGGGCGCGACTACGTTACCCCTGAAGATGTACAAGGTGTCATTCACGATGTCTACAGACACCGCATTATTTTGAGTTTTGAAGCGCAAGCCAGTGGGATAAATGCAGATCAGGTTGTCGATGCGCTGATTAAACTTGTCCCGGTCGCATAACTTCATGGGTGAACCGATTGCACAGCGCGGTGCCTACCCTGCGCTCGATGGACTGTTAGCCCTGCAGCACGTTGCACGAGGCTTAGCGCTGGGGACGACGCTGCGCAAGTCGCGCAGCAGTGGGCACTTGCAAACCAGCGTTCGCGGTCGCGGCTTAGAGTTTGCAGAAGTGCGTCAGTATCAGCCGGGCGATGATATTCGCAGTATCGATTGGCGGGTTACTGCGAAAACCCAAAAGACGCACACCCGCCTATTCACTCAAGAGCGTGAACGCCCTGTGATCCTGGCGGCGGATATGCGCAGTAATATGTTTTTCGGCTCGCAGCGCTGCTTTAAATCGGTGCTCTGCGCCGAAGCGCTGAGCGTGCTCGCATGGACCGCCCACAGTGCCGGGGATAAAGTGGGCGCAGTGGTTATGGGTGATCGCGATCACTTAGAGCTTAAACCCAGTGCTAGCAAGCGCGCGTTGTTAGGCACTTTTCAGGCACTGGTCGATTTTGCTGCAAAACTTGACGCGCCAGTGGCGCCAGAGACTGGGCACATTCAGCAGCTGTTTGCTCGCCTGCTACGTGTGGCTCGCCCCGGTAGTGCGGTGTTTATCGTTAGCGATTTTTACGACTTTGACAGTGAGTGTGACAAGTACTTGACCCAGCTGAGCCGCCATTGCGAGGTCACCCTGGTGCACGTGAGCGATGCCCTAGAGTGGCAGTTGACAGGAGGAGGGGCGCAGTGGCTCAGCGACGGTGAGCATACACAGCTTGTGCGTTCACAGCAGGTTGAGCAGCAAATGCAGCGCCGCTACAGCCAGCTCTTGCAGCGCTGTAGTCGCTCATCTGTTGAACTGCTCGCGCTGCAGACTGCGCAGGATGTGGCGCAACCTCTAGGTGCGCGTTACGCGGCGCAACACAAATCTCTGTGGAGGCGCGCGTGAAGACGACGCCGGCAGCGCTTGAGGCGCTAAGGGATATCCACTTGCCGGAGGCAGTGTCGCAGTTTCCCGCTCTTGGGTGGTGGTTGCTGTTAGCGCTCGCTTTTGTGCTGATCACGCTACTTGGGCGCTGGAGGTGGCAGGTGCGCAGGCGCTCGGCTTATCGACGTGCTGCTCGTCTAGAGCTGGTGTCACTTCGCTCGAATCAGGATGCAGACGGACAATGGCTTGCCGCACTTAATCAGCTGCTCAAGCGGGTCGCGTTACACGCTTATCCTCGCAGTGGTCTGCATGCGATGAGTGGTCAGGTGTGGGTTGAGTATCTCAACGCGCAATTGAGCGCTAAGCGTCGCGGGCCTAAACCACTTTTTGCTGAACTGACTCAGCTCTATCGAGCAGATGTGCAATTGACACAGGCTCGCCGTCGAGCGCTGATCGATGAAGCTGAGTATTGGTTGGCTCATCACCGCCATGTGCCTCAAGAGGGGGAAAATAGGGGTGTTTAGTTTTGCCTGGCCCTGGTTGTTTGTGTTGCTGCCGCTGCCTTTGGTTATTTGGCGCTGGCTGGCGCCCGCTGCTGTTGCGCCGAGTGCGCTGAAAGTCCCTTTCTATGCGCACTTGGTCAGTGCCAAGGGCAGCCAGCAGCGAGATTTGATGGTGTTAAGACAAGTGGTACTGGTTTTGATCTGGCTGCTTTTACTCGGTGCGGCGGCAAACCCGCGCTGGCTAGGTGAGCCCCAAGCGGTTGCCCAGAGCAGTCGTGATCTCATACTGGCGGTGGATATCTCCGGCAGTATGGAGACGCAGGACATGCAGTTGGGCAGTGCTCGAGTCAATCGCCTGGAGGGTATCAAAGCCGTTATGGATGGCTTTATTGAGCGTCGTCGCGGTGACCGCCTTGGGTTGATTCTGTTTGCTGATAACGCTTATATGCAAGTCCCGCTCACGTTCGATCACACCGTACTCAACCGCTTTCTACAAGAGGCACAGATAGGGTTTGCCGGTAAAAATACCGCGATTGGCGAAGCGATTGGCTTGGCGGTAAAGCGCATGGGAGAGCAGAGCGAGAACAAGGTGCTTATTTTACTCACAGACGGAGCGAATACTGCCGGGGCCGTTTCGCCGCTGGATGCCGCGCAAGTCGCAGCCGCTGAGGGGCTGAAAATCTACACGCTCGGCTTCGGCGCTGACGAGATGCTAGTGCAAGACTTTTTCAGCCAGCGCAGCGTGAACCCCTCACAAGATTTGGATGAGCCAACCCTGCGCAGCATTGCAGAGCGCACGGGCGGGCGCTATTTTCGCGCACGTGATATCGAACAGCTGGTCGATATCTATCAACTGCTTGATGAATTAGAACCCAGTGACGTTGACGATCAGTTCGTCACACCGCAGCGCGCGTTGTTTCACTGGCCGCTCGGCGCTGCGCTGGTGTTGAGTATGCTGTGGGCACTCGGCCACTGTCTGCGTGCAGCGGCGGGAGGGCGACGCTGATGGCACACTTTGACGCGTTCCATTTTATCCGGCCGCTGTGGTTACTGGGGATTGTGGTTGCTGTTGTGCTGATGTGCTGGCTGTGGCGCACGCGTGGGCGCAGTACCCGCTGGGAGGCAGTGGTTGAAGCACCGCTGTTAGCGCATCTGCTGATCCGTGGAGGAAAGTCTAACACTTGGCTCTATTTCGCACTGCTATCGGTCTGGGTACTGGCCTGTGTCGCTTTGGCAGGGCCCAGTTGGCAGCAGTTGCCTCAGCCTAGTTATACCCAGCAGCGCCCGCTGGTGATTTTGCTCGACTTGTCGCCCTCGATGACGGTGCAAGACATCAAACCTTCACGCCTGGCGAGGGCGCGGTTCAAGGTCGATGACTTACTTAAATTGCGCACCCAAGGACTCACAGGATTGGTCGTTTATGGTGGGAGCGCTCATATCATGACGCCTTTGAGTGATGACACCCAAACGCTGAGCGCGCAGCTGCCGGCGCTCTCTCCATCTGTTATGCCTGTCAGCGGTAGTAATGTGGAAGAGGGGTTGGCCCGTGCACTGGAGCTGTTGGCGCAGCGCGGTGCGGGAGAGGGGGATGTCTTGTTACTCACAGACGGAGTCAGCCCGCAGGCGATGTCAGCGCTGCGCGAACAGTTAGCAAACACGGCAACAAGGCTCTCGATATTGGCCGTAGGTACGGCCAGA
>JBMZCU010000297.1:0-4470 GCA_049613705.1 Pseudomonadales bacterium
GGTTTACTTCAGCAAGCGCCGGAATGTAATTTGCTACATTGCCTTGTTTGTAACTTTCTTGTTGAGAATGTAGCAAAGCATGGAGCTTCTCTTCTAAATTAGCAATATTTTTCAGCATGATAACCGTTACTTCTTCAAATTAATGTATAACAAAACAAAATAACTTTAGATTTTCTAAAGATACCTGTTGGAAATTCTGCCTTTTGGCCGCTCGGTATTTTTGCCATTATTAGAGCGGTCTACAAAACAACACACTAGGGTGCAAACGGCTGGTTGCCGTGCGCGCGACAACAAAAATTATCCGAGGTTAGTTATGTCGAACGATTTAGAACAGTTGGCTGCCCAGGCCAAAAAAGGCCATTTGAACCGCCGCGACTTTATGCGCAATGCCGCTGCTGTCGGCGCTGCAGCACCATTGGCGGGCTCACTTTTCAGCCAGAGTGCCATGGCAGAGGAAACACCTAAAAAAGGTGGCCACCTCATCGCCGCACTCAAAGGCGGCAGTTCAACTGACGTCCTAGATCCTGCACTTAACGCATCAAAAGTTCCCTACAGCTTCTTGCGCACGTGGGGCGAGCAGTTAGTTGATATCTCACCAACCGGTGAAGCCATCCCTTACCTCGCTACCTCTTGGGAGCCTTCAAACGGCGCCAAGACCTGGACATTTACCCTGCGCAAAGGCGTGCTCTTCCACAACGGCAAAGAGATGGACGTCAACGATGTTGTTCAGACACTCAAGCGCCACTCCGGTGAGGACACCAAATCCGGTGCACTAGGTATCATGCGTGATATTGCCTCTGTCTCAGCAGATGGCGATAAAGTAGTGGTGCAGCTTAAAGAAGGCAACGCCGACTTACCTTACCTGATGTCTGACTACCACCTGACGATTCAGCCAAATGGCGGCTTCGACGATCCAAACGCCGGTATAGGTACAGGTCCTTACAAAGTCACCGTCAACGAGCCGGGTATCCGCCACGTCGGCGAAAAGTTTGAAGGCTACTGGCGTGACGATGTAGGTCATGCGGACAGCGTCGAAATTCGCGTCCTCAACGACCAGACGGCACGTATGTCTGCGCTACAATCCGGCGCGGTTCACCTCGCTAACCAAGTATCACCTAAGACAGCTAAATTACTCGCACGCCTGCCAACAGTTGAAGTTGTAAACACATCGGGCAAGGGCCACTACCCCTTCTTGATGCACGCCGACACAGCACCGTTTGACAACAACGATTTACGTCTGGCGCTGAAGTACTCTATCGATCGTGAAGACATGGTTAAGCGCATCCTGCAGGGCTACGGTTCTGTCGGTAACGACTACCCAATCAATGCCGCTTACGACTTGTTCGATGAAAGCATTGAGCAGCGTGTCTACGACCCGGAAAAAGCGGCGTACCACTACAAGAAGTCAGGCCATTCGGGGCCTATCGTTCTTCGCTCTTCTGATGCCGCTTTCTCTAACGCGGTCGATGCGGCACTGCTGTTCAGCCAGCAGGCAGCAAAAGCGGGTATCGAAGTTAAGGTTCAGCGCGAGCCGGCGGATGGATACTGGTCAAACGTGTGGAACGCCAAACCTTTCTGCCAGTCTTACTGGAGCGGGCGCAACACTCAAGACGAGATGTACGCCGTAGCCTACAAATCGACAGCTGACTGGAACGATACTAAGTGGAAGCGCCCTGCGTTTGACTCGCTGCTCTCTGAAGCACGTATCGAGACAGATCGCGCCAAGCGTAAAGAGATCTACTCAACTATGTCGACTATGGTCCGTGACGACGGCGGTGCGATTATCCCAATGTTCAATGATTTCATCGACGCTAAATCGAAGAAAGTTAAGGGATACATCAAAGATCCATCGGCAGAACTGTCAAACGGCTACGCCCTGATTCGCTGCTGGTTGGCGTAATTATGGCTGTAGGCAACGATTCTCTGTCTACACTAGTGGTCAAGCGCTTAGCGCTTGGCCTACTACTGTTACTCGCGATATCGGTGGTTATTTTTGCCGGTACCGAGATGCTACCCGGAGATGTAGCGCAAAGTATTCTCGGCCAATCGGCCACCCCTGAAGCACTGGCAAACCTGCGCGCCGAAATGGGATTGGATAAACCCGCCCTAGAGCGTTACTTCACTTGGCTTTTCAACATTCTGCAAGGTGACTTAGGCACCTCGCTGAGCAGCGGACGTGAGATCAGCACTATGATCGGCGATCGCTTAGGCAATACCTTATTCCTAGCCTCTTTTGCCGCTTTAATTTCTGTACCGCTGGCGATTTTTCTCGGCATGGTTGCGGTTCACTTTCGCGATGGCATCGTCGACAAGCTGATCTCTGTCACTACGATCACCACCATTTCGCTGCCTGAATTTTTTATCGGCTACCTGCTGATCCTGTTTATCGCGGTACAATTTAACTGGCTGCCTTCGAGCTCTATTATTTATAACGGCATGCCTCTGAGTGAGAAGCTCACTGCAATTGCACTGCCGTGTATCACCCTGACTTTAGTTGTCTTGGCGCACATGATGCGTATGACCCGCGCAGCGATTCTCAATGTGATGTCCAGTGCCTATATCGAGACGGCCCAGCTCAAAGGTTTGAGCCCCTTTAAAATCATCTTTCGCCACGCACTACCTAATGCTGTATCACCGATTATCACGGTCGTCGTTCTCAACTTAGCCTACCTCGTGGTCGGTGTCGTCGTCGTGGAAATTATCTTTGTCTACCCGGGGATGGGACAGTTACTGGTCGACCATGTAACGAACCGCGATGTTCCCGTTGTGCAGGCGGCCGGCTTGATCTTCGCCGCAATTTACATCCTGCTCAATATGTTTGCAGACATTATGGCAATTATCGCCAACCCGAGACTGAGACACCCTAAGTAGGCGCCTCTAACAACAATAATGATTTAGACAAAGGCCACTGTATAAACATGAATAGTCAAACGATGCACACGATCGCCGCCCACCTCTCGTGGGGCGCGCGATTGGGCTTGCTCTGTCTAGCCCTATTCGCCCTGGCTGCGATCTTCGCCCCCTGGGTTGCCCCCTACCCGCAAGACCAAGTTGTCGGCGATGTCTGGGAGCCAATGTCTAGCCAATTCTGGCTCGGCACGGACCAATTAGGCCGCGATATTCTCTCGCGCTTAATCTTCGGCGCGCGCAATACGTTCTTTATTGCCGGTGCCGCTACTATGCTGTCCTTTTTTATGGGCACTTTCCTAGGCTTCTTAGCGGCTGTGAGCGGCGGTAAAATCGATCAATTACTGAGCCGCGCCAACGATTTAATGATGGCCATTCCGACGCTGATCTTCGCTCTGGTTGTACTGTCTGTACTGCCTTCTAGCATGCTGATTCTGATTGTGGTGATGGGCGTACTGGACTCGACCCGCGTTTTCCGCCTCTCGCGCGCGGTCGCCGTCGATATCGTCGTCATGGATTATGTAGAAGCCGCTCGCCTGCGCGGTGAGAATACGATGTGGATCATTTTCCGTGAAATACTGCCCAACGCGCTCTCACCACTGTTTGCCGAATTCGGCTTGCGCTTTGCCTTCGCTGTGCTCTTCCTCAGCACCTTGAGCTTCTTAGGGTTAGGCATCCAACCGCCAGATGCCGACTGGGGCAGCATGGTTAAAGAGAACAAAGACGGTATCGTATTTGGCATTCCAGCGGCGCTGATTCCCGCTGCGGCAATTGCCATTCTCACCATCAGTATCAACCTAGTTGTGGACTCTATCTTGAGCCGTACCACGAGTTTGAAGGGAGGCAGATAATGTCTACACAACCGTTTTTACAAGTCAAAGAGCTGTGTATCGGCGCGACGATCAACCCACCAGGCCAAAAGAAACAGCACATTACTTTAGTCGATAAAGTCTCGTTTAACCTCGAGCGTGGAAAAGTACTGGGCTTAATCGGTGAATCCGGTGCCGGCAAATCAACCATCGGCCTCTCCAGTATGGCGTACGGGCGTTCAGGCTGTGAAATTACCGGCGGCGAAGTACTGATTGATGGTGTCGATATTCTCAAGCACAACCACAGTCAAATTCGTCAGGTGCGCGGTGCCCGCGTCGCCTATGTCGCACAGTCCGCCGCGGCCGCATTCAACCCTGCACACCGCCTGGGTGATCAGATCATCGAAGCGGCGATGGAGCACAAGCTAATGGGTCGCGAGCAGGCGCTAGCCTACGCGGATGAGCTCTATGAAAAGCTAGGCCTACCGGACCCTAAAAACTTTGGCCAGCGCTATCCGCACCAAGTCTCCGGCGGGCAGCTGCAGCGTGCCATGACGGTGATGGCGCTGTGCGCTAAGCCAGATCTCATCGTCTTTGACGAGCCGACGACAGCTCTTGATGTGACCACACAAATTGAAGTGCTGGCCACTATCAAGCACGCGATCAACGAAACCGGCACGGCTGCGCTCTACATCACCCACGATTTAGCGGTGGTCGCTCAGATCTCCGATGACATTATGGTACTGCGCCACGG
>JBMZCU010000298.1:0-4450 GCA_049613705.1 Pseudomonadales bacterium
AGGGTGTCCGCATCACGCTGGCCCTTGGCGGTACGCTGTGCCCAGGGATGTAAGTTAGCGAAGGTAATCGAGGTGTTCTGCCCCGAGCCCAAAAAGCCAAAGCCCAGTACGGTAATGGTATCTTTGACTTCAGGCTGAGCGTGTAACCAGGCATCGGTCTTCTCTGCTAACTCGCGGGTACGCGCCTGTGTGGCCCCAGAGGGGAGCAGCGCACCGGTGACGATAAATCCCTGGTCTTCCGAGGGTACGAAGCCTTTGGGTAACTGGTTAAATTTTTGATAGTCGAACACACCAATGCCGATGAACAGCAACATAGAGACAATGAGGCCGACACTGGTGAGCATCAACTTAACCAGCCACATGTACTGACGAGTCAACCCGGCGAAGAGGTAGTTAAATAGGCGACCCGGTGCTGAGAGAAAGCGAATCAGTGGGCTGGGGTTTGGCTTTTTGGCCCGCAGCAGCCCCTGGGCGATTGCCGGTGTCAGCGACAGTGCGAGGAAGGAAGAGATAGTGACCGAGATAATAATGGTCATTGAAAACTGCTTGTATATCTGCCCCACGGAGCCGCTGATAAAGGCCATAGGTACATAGACCGCGACCAGTACTGCGGTTGTACCGATGACAGCGCCGGTGATCTGATGCATCGACTTTACGGTCGCTTGATAGGGCGAGAGGCCCTCTTCCTCCATCAGGCGCTGGATATTTTCCACCACCAAGATGGCATCATCGACCACGATACCAATGGCAAGCACCATGCCGAACAAGGTCAACATATTGAGCGAGAAGCCGAGGAAGTAGAGGCCGATAGCGGTGCCAACCAGTGAAATAGGCACCACGATCAGGGGAATCACTGTGGTGCGCCAGTTTTGCAGGAAGACGAACATCACCACTGTCACTAGCACGATGGCAATGATCAGGGTTTCTTTTACCTCTTCGATAGAGACATCGACGAAGAGCGAGGTGTCATAGGGTGACATCCACTCCATGTCCTCTGGGAAGTACTGTGCGAGCTCGTCCATTTTCGCTTTTACCGCAGCGGCTGCTAAGAGCGCATTACCGGTATTGGAGAGCTTGGTTGAGAAGGCCGCTGAAGGTTGGCCGTTGAGCAGTACTTGGGTACTGTAATTTTGTGCACCGCGCTCGATGCGGGCGATATCGCGCATGCGCACCACAGCACCTTGTGTAGAGGAGCGCAGGATGACACTGCCGAACTCTTCAACCGTGGAAATACGTGAGGGGATGACCACAGTCGCGTTTAGCTGTTGATTCGGCGGTGCGGGCAGGGCGCCGAGTTCGCCGGTGGCCAGCTGGGCGTTTTGGTTGCGCAGCGCCGCGACGACTTCATCCGGGGTGATACTGTAGGAGGCCATTTTTTTAGGGTCGAGCCAGATCCGCATAGCGTACTTAGAGCCAAACAGGTCAGCCGAGCCGATGCCATCGATGCGGCGAATCTCACCGAGTACATTGGCGTCAATGTAGTCGGCAAGATCGGTTGCATTGTAGGTACCTTTAGGCGAGTAAAGTGCGAGTATCATCAAGAAATCTGGGCGCGTTTTGTCGATGCGCACACCTTGCTGATTGACCGCAGCGGGGAGGTTCGCTTCGACCCGCTTGAGGCGGTTTTGCACATCGACCCCGGCGATATTGGTGTCTGTACCTGTCTCAAAGGTGAGTGTGATGGTCGCAGTACCGGCGCGACTGGACTCCGAGGACATGTACTTAAGGCCCTCGATACCGTTCATCTCACTCTCTATCACTGTGGTGACAGAGTCTTCGATCGTTTTAGCATCGGCCCCGGGGTAGGTGGCGTTAATCGTCACCTGTGGTGGGGCGATACTCGGGTACGCTGAAATAGGGAGTTGACCGAGAGCCAAATAGCCCGCGATCAAGATAAGAATGGCGACAACCCAGGCGAACTTAGGTCTGTCTATAAAAAACTGTGGCATGCTAGCCTCTTACCATTATTGTGATAGATATCTGCGCACGTGCGCCCGAGTTTACTGTGCTGGCTGCTTTTCTTTGGCGGCCATACCTGCAGCTTTCATCTCTTGCGCAGTCATACCGACGAAGCTGGCACCTGGCAGAGTGCCGAGAATGGTTGTATCGCTAGTGACGACGCGATCGTTGGCACTGAGCCCTGACTTGATGTACCAGAACTCACCGCTCATCGGACCTAATACTACATTCACCGGTGCCAGTTTCTTATCTTTAACGAGAAAGACTTGCGCCCCTTGAGGTGTAATATTGACCGCTTTTTGCGGCACCTTGAGGGTGTTCTGCGTGGTAGCGACAGGCACTTTAACGCGCACGAACATACCAGGAAGGAGTGAAGAGTCTGGATTATCGACCACAGCGCGCAGTGAAATTGCCCCCGTGGCTTGATCGACACTCATTGAAGAGAACTCTAAGTGCGCCTTGTGCGGGTAATGGCTGCCATCGCTGAACAGGATCTCGATGTTCTTGTTCTTTGTATTCGTCAGCTTACCGGCGCTGGTGGCTTCGCGAATGGCCAGCATGTCGGCGCTTGGACGAGTGAAGTCGACGTAGACTTTGTCAATTTGCTCTATGGTCGCCAACTGAGTGTTACCGGCAGTTGTCAGTGCGCCTTCAGTGACCAGCGCGCGATCGATACGCCCGCCGATGGGCGCGGTAACCGTAGCGTATGCCAAGTCGATTTCAGCGATCTCCAGGTTGGCCTTTGCCTGCTCGAGCTGTGCGGCGCTCTGCTGATTTTGTGCCAGGTTGGAGTCATATTCCTGCTTGCTCACCGCACCCATTGAAAGCAGTTTTTTGTAGCGCTTGAGGGTTTGGCGCGACAGCGCATGTGCGGCTTGTGCATTGGCGACATCGGCCTTGCGTGCGCGCAGTGTCGCCTTGAGGCTGCGATCTTCAATTTTAAACAGCACCTGATTGGCCTCGACCTGGCTGCCCTCTTCAAAGACGCGCTTTTCGATAATGCCCGTTACGCGTGCGCGCACTTGTGCGGTGCGATACGCTGAGATACGCCCGGGTAGGTCCTGACTGATTGCCTGGGCATCCGAACTGACGGGAACCACCATCACGGGGATGACTTGGGGTTGGGTATCTGCAGCGAGCACTAAGGTGCTGGGCAGAAGGGAAATGAGGCTTATCAATAATCGCTTTTTCATAGAAAACAGTCCGAATTTAAAAGGCCACGAATCAATACTAACGTGAAACATTGTGCGGGCGCTAGCGAAGATCGGCGCGCAATAATGTTGCAGCGAAAGGTACAAGACACTGTTCTTTTGGGTGAGATTTTATTTTGACATTGTGTCATTATAAAGTTGATCTGGCTATTACAATATCTAAATAATGTATGAAGTATTATGAAATCATACATTTCGCCGACATAATTACCTAGGTATGTAGATAGACATTTAGCGCGTGCTGTGAGCACATCGCCGGTGTCTTAACGGGCAGCTTGTAAAACCGAATGCGTCAAAAGGTTTTGAAGGTGCTTTAAGGATATAAATAAAACAATAACCTCAGAAGAGGATCGGGAACCTATGTCAGACTTGAGCTTTTCTTCGATTAGCAGCTTTACCTCATCGATTATTCAAATCATCGCTTTCGCTTTTGTGGTGCTATTGGCACTGGCTATCGTGGCTGTGATCTACATTTATATTGTCGATATCACCCAAACCAAACAGGCGATCCGCCGCAATTATCCAGTCATTGGGCGCTTTCGCTATTTTTTCGAACACTTGGGTGAGTTTTTCCGCCAGTACTTTTTCGCGCTCGATCGCGAAGAACTCCCCTTTAACCGCGCCCAGCGCGCCTGGGTCTACCGCGCGGCGAAGAACGTGGACGCCACAGTGGCGTTCGGCTCGACCCGCCCGCTTAACGAGCCGGGAGATATCCTCTTTCTAAACTGTCTCTTTCCAACGCTAGACGAAGATGCCACACCGACGGCGCCGGTCACTGTTGGGCAGGGCTACGCGCGCCAGCCTTACACTACCTGTTCGCTGTTTAATATCTCGGGCATGAGTTTTGGAGCACTCTCTGTGCCCGCCGTACAGGCGCTGGCCAAAGGGGCGAAAAAAGCCGGGATCTGGATGAACACCGGCGAAGGGGGACTCTCGCCGTATCACATTGAAGGTGGCTGCGACATCGTCTACCAGATAGGTACAGCCAAGTACGGGGTGCGCGACCTAGAGGGCAACTTGAGCGATGAAAAGCTGCGCGAGGTGGCCGCCCACGAACAGGTTAAAATGTTCGAGATTAAGATGAGCCAGGGCGCCAAGCCCGGTAAAGGTGGCATCTTACCCGGCGAAAAAGTTACGGCGGAGATCGCGGAGATTCGCGGTATCCGCGAAGGCGAGGACTCGATCAGCCCCAACGGACACCCGGACATCAGCAGTGTTGAAGACCTCTTAGACATGGTCGCACGGGTGCGCGAGGTCACGGGTAAGCCCGTGGGCTTTAA
>JBMZCU010000299.1:0-4446 GCA_049613705.1 Pseudomonadales bacterium
TAAGCCCTTGAGGGTCTTTTGAATATGCAAGCCGTCGACGTTTGATACAAAGTAGAAGCTCAAATCAGGATGCTTATACTCCAACAACGCCCGGCACACCATGTTGGGCCCTAAATCTGAGCCGCCAATACCAATATTGACGATATGCTTGATCCGTTTACCCGTGTACCCAAGCCACTGCCCACTGCGAATTTTATGGCTGAAAGATTGTATTTGAATGAGGGAGGCGCGAATCTGCGGCATCACATCCCGGCCATTGACCACCACAGGCTCATCGGAACAGTTACGCAGGGCCGTGTGGAGCACGGGGCGATTTTCTGTCACATTGATGATATCACCTGACATCATTTGAGCGCGACGCTGAAACAGCGCCGAGTGCTCTGCAAGTTTAAAGAGCGCTTGCATCACTTGCGGTGTGATTTTATTTTTTGAGTAATCGAGATAGAGGTTGTCGACACGTAAACTCATCTGTTCAACGCGATCGGGGTACTCTAAAAAATAGTCGATGATTTTCTCATCTTCAGTTTGCTTGGCCAGCGCTTGCAAGGCACTCCAAGTAACAGATGCGGATGGACTGTGCATATTACCCTTAAACGAACTGGAATTTTCAGCCATTATAGCCGATGTAATGCTGAAAAAACGCTAAATTTCAAATAGATTGCCCTGCAAAAACAGCGCAATAGCATATTGTCAAATCAAATGAATCAAGCCACAATGCGCCCCACCTAAACTGGCTTAGATACTCATTATGCCCAGCAAATATGCGCGAATTGACAAACTCATCGCTCAGACACTACAAGTCAGCAAAAAGTCCGTCCGTCAGCTAGTTGCCGCCAAACGCATTTTCTTAAACGACACCTTGTGTGAGAGAGTCGATACAATTATCGGCCCCTTTGACAAAGTACAAGTTGATGAAAAAGTACTGCCTTACCACACTGCACAATACTGGATGCTGCATAAACCAGCAGGGGTTGTCAGCGCCACCAAAGACAGTGAGCACACTACCGCTGTCAGCTTACTGCCTCCCAGTGCC
Source organism: Pseudomonadales bacterium (assembly GCA_049613705.1). GTDB lineage: Bacteria > Pseudomonadota > Gammaproteobacteria > Pseudomonadales > Balneatricaceae > Rs1. Next base: position 1,034 of record JBMZCU010000299.1, read on the forward strand.
AGCACAAATCTTCACATCGCAGGGCGACTTGACCTTAATTCTACGGGGCTTTTGTTGCTGACAAATGACGGTCGCTGGTCTAAAGCGTTAAGCGATGCATCCAATCAAGTGACTAAACGCTATCAAGTTGAACTCAAAGAGCCGCTTGATGAGCGTTATGTTGAGGCCTTTCACAAAGGGATGTATTTCTCATATGAGGATATGACTACCGCACCGGCGGAGCTAATCATACTGAGCACTCACCGCGCCGAAGTTATCTTAACTGAAGGGCGTTACCACCAGATAAAACGTATGTTTGGTCGTTTCAGAAATCAAGTAATCTCACTGCACCGCAGTGAGATAGGTAATTTAGCCCTGTGCCCTAGCCTCGCACAGGGACAGTCCAGGGCCCTGCGCGAAGATGAGCTACAGCAGCTCAGCCACTTACTTAAATAACAACTTACTCAAATCACGCAGCCACTACATTTTAAATCTGTGAGTTTGTTTTTGCAGCGCTGCCGCCAATTTAGCCAACTCTTCACTGGCGCGCATAATTTGTTCAGAGTCACCACCGGTTTGCAACGAGAGTTCGCTGATGAGCGCAATGTTCTTGTTGACCTCTTCTGTAACACTGCTCTGCTGCTGGTAAGCTGTTGCGATACTCTGCGTCATCATATTAATTTGGCTGATCGACTCACTGATTTTGTCCAGCGCGGAGCCCGTATTTTCAGCTTGAGTGATCACCTGCTCCATCTGCACCTTGCCTCGACTCATCGCCTGTGCGGAGGCTTGCGCGCCCTTCTGCAGTTTAACCACCATCTGCTCGATCTGCTTTGTTGAACCTTGAGTACTCTTGGCAAGTGTGCGCACCTCATCAGCAACCACGGCAAAGCCTCGGCCTTGATCCCCAGCCCTTGCAGCCTCAATCGATGCATTGAGTGCCAATAAATTCGTTTGATCGGCAATGTCATTGATCACATCGACAATCCCACCAATGTTATTAGCGCCTTCTTCAACCTCTTTGAGCGTATCAGCCATATGATCAACTTCTGTGGCGAACTCGTGAATAGAGCCAATGGTGTTACGCACTTCACGCGATCCCAACTTAGCTTCCTGGTCAGCTTGCTCTGCGGCGACAGTCGCCTCCATGGTATTGCGATTGACCTCCTGAATTGTCGCACTCATCTCACTGATTGCCACTTCTACCTGCTGCGTTCCCGCATTTTGCTCGCGCACATGGTCACGTGTTTGATCGGTGATCAGCGACAACTCCTCTGCAGCCGATGCCTGCTGCTCAGCGGAGAGGCTAATCTGCGCTACCATATCCTTGAGTCCACTGTTCATCTCTTTGAGAGCATCTTGTAGCTCACCGATCTCATCCTCGCGCTGTACTTGGATATCAGAAGATAAGTCACCAGCAGCGACCTGCTTGGCAAGCTGTGAAGCACCCACCAGCGGCTTGCTGATGCGTGAAGACATAATGTAGCCGACAAACACAATCACCACTACAGAGATAAGCAGAATCCCCAGTGTCAGCCACTTCAACTGCTCGGCAGTTGCAAACGCCTCTTGCTGCTCGATCTCTGCCATCAGCGCCCAAGTGACCCCATTGACTTCGAGCGGGGTGTAAGCTGAGAGTACTGAGCGGCCCTGAGCATCCTCAATAATTTCACTACCGACAGTCCCAGCAAGCGCCTGCGTCACAGCCCGCGTCTCAATCCCGTTATCTTGTATAGAGCCTGCAAAGGAAGCTGAAACAGAGCGATTTTCCGGGTCTTTATAGGAATCAGAGCGCATTCTAAAATCAGGCCCTACTAAGTAAGACTCCCCACTCTCTCCCATACCGTCGCGAATGCCAGTAATACTATTGATACCATCGAGTGGTAGTTTGAGGGCGATAATCAACTCAACCTTACCCGAACCGGAAACCAAAGGCTGTGCCATAAAAGCACTGGGCTCATTACTGCTAGCGCGGTACGGGGTGAAGTCACTAAAACCAAAGCGCTTTGTCTGACTTACATCCCTGACAAGAGCTGCCAAGCTACTGTCGCTGTACTCTCCCGTGAGGAGGTTAGTGCGTACATCGCGCCCTTCTGTTGCAGAAAAGAAGGCATAGCCATTAGGGTTAATCAGATAGAGATCAGGGTAACCATACTGCCTTGCGTACTCCTGATAAAATGCGGTTTCAAACTCATCCACAGGGCTCAGCGCCTCAGAGACATCGATATCCGCCAGCAATGCCCAGTTTAAACCACTCACGCTCAGCGGTGTCCAAGCCGATAACACGGGCTTTTGCAAATAGTTACTTACAATCCCCGTTGCTGTTTCGCCACTTAAAGCAGCCTCTATCGCCGCAGAGTTAGCATCCGAATTGGCAACAGCGCGAAGAGACTGCTGCACACTGCGGTTGGTGTCGGTATTTGAATCCGAACGCATTCTTAAATCACTGCCCACCAGGTAAGTTTCTCCCGTCTCACCAAGTCCTGTACGCGCTTTCATGATGCTGTTTATTTGATCGATATTCAGCTGGAAGACAACCACCCCCACAATTCCACCGTAGTGGCGCACTGGTGCGGCAACAAAGAGAGAAGGCTTTTCTTGCGAAGGGTAATAGATACTAAAATCTGAACTGAGGTAATGCTCTTTTCGCCCAGCTTTTTTAGCCCGCTGATAAATTTCCGCGAGTGGGGATTGCGCATTCGGTCCAGCTTTAAGGTCGGTGCCAAAATCAATATCTTTATTCACCGAATAAATGACTCTGTCTGAGCGCGCATCAATCATATAGATATCTTCATAACCGAACTTCTGCTGGAAGTTACGGATTGTCGGATGCGAAAAGTAGTGCGCCTTGGAATAGCCAGACTTATCGGTGGCACGATTAAGCTTGAGCTTTTCACCCAGTGCATTCTTATTTTTTACAATGTAGTAGTACTGCGTGATGACGGCATCTTCGTCCAGTGCATCTAAATACTGTTTCAAAGTCGACGCCTGATTAGCACCTAAATGCTTATCGAAATACTCGGGTAGCTCTTTACCATAGTAGGCCGCTAACTCACTGCGCATTTGAGCGATTGTTTTATCGTCTAGCTTATTGACGAATTTAATCAGTTTAAAACTGTCTTTAAACTTTACTAACGCATCTTTGGTTGCTCTATTTTCAGTAAATGACTGTATTTGCAACGCCGTCTGGTGAAAGTAGTTTTCGATTGCACTCTTCTTCACCTCACGCACAGCCTTAAGTTTTTCAAGAGCTTGCAGACGTAATGTACCAGCTACGCTAACTAGCGCACGCATATCGCTACGCCTGTCAGTAAAATACTGCTCAAGTTGTGCCTTTTTGATTTCCCTCACTGCTTCCAACGAGTTAAACGCTAGAGACTCCATTCCCTGGTTCGCCTGTTTTAAACTTACTAACCCTATTATCATTGCAGGGA
>JBMZCU010000300.1:0-4441 GCA_049613705.1 Pseudomonadales bacterium
AAAAGTAAATCTTACTTTCTGTTAAGAATTAGTTAATATTCCTAAATATCGTTTAATTAGAATGTTATCTCTTTGTAAAAAAAGGATTTTATTTACAGAATTTAAAACTCCTGTTTGAATTTGCATAGCTCAAGGGCTTTGGAGTAGCTAAAAAGAAAGCACTGTCAGCATAAGGCGACAGTGGTGGTTGCGTGGAGGTAGCTGGTATTGGCGTGCTGTCGGCTCATACGTCTGCTTTACTTACTCAGTGTACTGCTGTGCCGTGAAGTGATGCGCTCAGAGCTGTAATTACAGCGTTGAATCACAACGCTGCAATCATTTTGCCCAAGTGTTGCAGTGCATCGGTACGTGGTTGTGTCCATGGATGGGCGAAACTCATCCGCAGGAAGTTGGGATATTGCCCCTGGGCGCTGAACAGCTGACCTGGCGTAAGTAAGATGCCGGCTTCACGGGCATTGTGGTAGAGCTTGAGGGTGTCGATGTTGTGGTCTAACTCGAGCCACAAAGCCATCCCCCCTTGAGGCTGGCTAGCGCTCAGGGCGCTGGGAATATGCTGATAGATCAGCGAATGCAATTGACTGCACTGCTGTTGCAGTAGGCGACGCGTATGACGCAAGTGTTTTTCTAAACCTCCCTCCGCGATAAATTGGCTGACACCCTCTTGCAGGCTTGCGCTGTTGGCTAGCGATGTCACTAGTTTTAGTCGCTGAACTTTTTCATGATAGCGCCCAGGTGCGATCCACCCCAGGCGTAAATCCCTTGAGACCGATTTTGAAAGTGATGAGCAAAGTAACACTGATCCTTGGTTATCAAAGGAGTAGATTGAGCGAGGCCGATTGAGGCCGAAGTACAGCTCGGCGTAAATATCATCCTCAATAATAGGTATATCACGGGCTTGGGTGAGGGCAAGAATCTGTTGCTTGTTGGTATCGGGCATGCAGGCGCCGGTCGGCGTGCTGTAGCTCGGTGATAGCCAAAGTACTTTAATGTCCCAGTGCTGGAGTGCTAGGGAGAGCGCCTGCGGGCTGATGCCTTCATCGACAGAGCTTGGGAGTTCAAGCGCTTTAAGCCCTAGCATTTCGAGCAGCTGAAAAGCGCCGTAAAAACCGGGCGACTCAATCGCTACAACATCACCAGGTTCTGTCGTTGCCATCAGAGCTAATAATTGTGCGTGCTGACAGCCTGAGGTGATGATTAATTCATCTGCGCTGATGTTGCTGCCACTGTGGTTGACCCATTGCGCAACTTGTTGGCGCAACTGCTGGTTGCCCAGTGGGCTGTCGTAATAATGCTGCTGGTGGCCGTCTTGCCGGCGCAGTGCTCTACTCAAACAGCGTCTTAATTGCGGATTGTGGTTTTCTTCTTCACCGTTAGGCAGCAGGTCAAAGGCTGCAGTGCGGTTCATTATATCCAGCAGCACCTGTGCTGAAGAGACGAGCAGGGGGGTTGTTTTGGGTTGACTGGTCGAGGGCAAGGTTAATTTTTGCCTGTGGGTACTACTGGCGCTGACAAAATATCCCGCACGGTTTTTGGCCTCTATCAGTCCCTCGGCTTCCAGTCGGCTAAAGGCAGCCAAGACCGTCGATTTAGATAACTTTTGCTGTTGGCAGAGCGCGCGAATTGAGGGGAGTTTGGCGCCACTTGCGAGCTGGCCGCTCTCTATTTGCTCTCGCAGGGTTTGTTCGAGCTGGGCATATAGGTATTGGCTCATGGGTACAGATTTTTCCAAAAAATAGGGTACAGATTGAATTGTGGCTTATCTGTGCATGTAAATATAGTTTTTTGTGTATCTGTGCTCATTGATTGACTGAAAATATAATAGCGCTATTCAATCTTAAGAAGCGGGTAAAGGATGCATAGAACATCCAAGGCCTGTGAGGAATCGTGAAATGTCTGAAAAAATACCAGCTGTAAATATCGACGCGCCCGGTGCGAGCAAATCTGCTCGTGCCAAGCGTGCCAAGCGTGGCAAGGGTGCAGCTGTAGCGCACAGTGCGCTCACCAATGATGTCTACCAGGGCAAGATATACACCCGGCGAGTGAAAGGTTATTTCCAGCGCTTACGGCGCTATAGCAGTTTCATACTACTGGCACTGTATTTGGTTTTGCCTTGGGTAGAGATAGCAGGACGCCCATCCGTTTACTTTGATTTGGGGGAGCAAAAATTTCATATTTTTTGGATGAGCTTTTGGCCACAAGATGCTGTCTTTTTAATGTGGTTGCTGGTGTTAGCTGCTTTCTTGCTTTTCACAGTGACGGTTGTCGTAGGTAGAGCGTGGTGTGGTTTTGCCTGCCCTCAGACGGTTTGGACTTTTCTGTTCATGTGGGTTGAGGATAAGTGTGAGGGCGATAGAAACAAGCGTATTAAGCTCGATAGCCAGCCCTGGAGCGCAGAAAAGCTAATGCGAAAACTGGCTAAGCATGCTCTCTGGCTGTTGATATCCGTCATAACAGCGGTGACGTTTGTGGGATATTTTTATGAAATCAAGCCGCTGGTTTCGGATATGGCAACCTTCGATGCGCATTATATCGGTGTTTCTTGGGTGCTGTTTTTCACGTTAGGGACTTATTTAAATGCGGGTTGGTTGCGTGAAAAGGTATGCCAGCACATGTGCCCTTATTCGCGCTTTCAATCGGTGATGTACAACGAAGATACTCTGGTTGTCAGCTACGATGCCACACGCGGCGAAAATCGCGGAAAGCGCAAAGTCGTGGCTGGCGATACGCCGCGCAGTGAAGGTATGGGTGATTGTGTCGATTGCTCCTGGTGCGTACAGGTGTGCCCTGTTGATATCGATATTCGCGATGGTTTGCAGTTTGCCTGTATTGACTGCGGGTTATGCGCCGACGCTTGCGATAACGTGATGGATAAAATGGGGTATGAGCGCGGTCTCATTCGCTTTAGCTCGGCCAATGCGTTGGCCGGCGTTGTGAAGTCTAAATGGAGCCCTAGATTATTGGGATACTCCAGCGCTTGTTTGCTGGTCGTTGCAGCGTTTATCTACAGCTTGAGTACTCGCGATGTGCTATCAGTGGATGTGGTGCGTGATCGCAGTGGAGAGCTCTATCACATTGTAAACGGTGCGATTGAGAACAGTTACACCGTGAACGTCAATAACAAAGCTTCCGGTGCGCAGCATTTTGAGTTGACGGTGAGCGGCGATCATCCGTTTGAGGTATTGGGGGAGACTAAAGTCTATGTGCCGACAGGTAAGGTCGATACGCTGCGCGTGAGAGTGCGACTGGCAACCGACTCGGTGCTCGAAGCGAATTCAGCATTAACGTTTGTTGTCAGTGCCAGTGATGAGGGCAGCGATCAAGCGACTCAGGCATCAAGCTTTATTGCTCCTGTGGTGCGCTGATGTTCAGGGCTGGTGTCCTACGAAAGTGTGAGTTAAGCGCGTACTTGTCGGAACGGCCCTGAGTGAGCATTGATATAGGTTAAAGATCTAACATCAATAAAAGCCTTAGCGGGCGGTATATAAAGTTTGTGGGTGTATTATGCAATTAGGTGAGAAAAATGTGCGCGAACGTCTTTTGGAAGCGGCAGCGCAATGCTTTTTAGATAATGACTACCACCAAGTGTCAACGCGTATGATCGCCGAGCGCGCCGGTGCTAATGTCTCAATGATTCGATACTACTTTTTTAACAAAGAGGGGCTTTATCAAGAAACACTGTTACAAGCCCTGCAGCCACTGCTGGATGTGTTGGATGAGCGTATAGAGGGAATTGAGCCTAGCCATCTGTTGCGCGAGTGTTATCAGTTGCTCCCACAGCGCAAAGGCATGACAAAATTATTGTTAAAAGCGCTGTGTGTTGAGAGAGGGCCTGGGCGCGATGTCGTCGATAAAATCTTTGCTAAGATTGTAAATCACTCGCTCTGTGGTGGGGCTGCAGATTCTAGGTCAAGCGATGCTGTGACTAAAATGACGTTGCTGGGTACTGTGTTGGCTCCTTTGTTGTTAGGCGATTTGTTTGCGCAAAACTACAGCGGTGAGGTAGAGGCTTGCTTTCTTGATAACCTTGCCAGTAGCAACAGTCGGTTATTGTGCGAGGGCGCTATTTAGCCAGCATCAAAGGACGGGGATGAGTGCTTAAAGTAGGAGGAGCTTTGCTGCACTATAGAGCGCCTAGCCGATGAAACTCAGCGCCGTGTAATAGAGCAACAAAGCTGTGTTTTCTCAGTCAGTTAAGATTCATAAAATGATGTTATCTCCTGCTTAACCTGCCAATATATAAGGGGATTTTATTTATTATTCGCTGTGGCAAGCATATAAAAAAAATTAATTTACACATGAAGTGAATTCTGATGTACTGTCAGCTGCTTTTTCATTGTGAAGCCAGTAGCCTAACTGGGTGAGAACAACGTAAACAGTGATTTTGACAATAATAATTACAGGAGTTTGTCTTCATGAAAAGACGTGATCTTTTGAAAACGGG
>JBMZCU010000301.1:0-4439 GCA_049613705.1 Pseudomonadales bacterium
GTTTGGGCCGTCAAAACTTGGAGCCGCCGCCACTTGCAGCGGAAAAACCATTGCCAGCGCCGTCATTTTTAGCTTGAGGTATTCCTTGCCCACGTTCATTAGCTCACCTTTATCTATTTCGAGAACACCTGTAGTTCTTTTCTTAACGCATTGATTTTATCGTACTCAATATCTTGATACTGCTGTTTGATATCGTTGACGTTGTAGCTTTGCAAAGAGAGCCCAGAAGTATAAATTCGCTCACCCAGCAAGTAGGCTTTGTTTTTGTAACTGCGAATCTCTAGGCCCCGGTTCGCTGGTAGCTCGAGTAAACTGGCACCGCTGCTGTAGCGATAATCTGCATTGTCGCAGCCTAAGGCCTGCTCAAGCACTGTAGGTACAATATCGATATGCCCAGACCGCATTGCAATTTCACGGCCCTTGCGGTTAGGGATAGCGACCACCAAAGGCGTACCACTTTGATACTTCGTGAAATTACTTCCGTGCCCCCAGTAACCCTCACCGTTTTCATTGAACTCTTCCCCGTGATCCCCGGTGAGCACAATCAAAGTGTTGTCTAGCTGCCCTGATTGCGCAAGGCTTTGCTCGATCCGAGCAAACAGAGAATCCAGGTAGTACAACGCGTTTTTGTAATCGTTCAAGTAAGGCGCTGCGTCCACCTGTTTGTCGAACAAAAAGCCTTCGCTATTATCGGCAATAGGCTTAAAAACTGCGGTCTCTGGCGGGTAGTCGTAGTTGTGATGTGATGAGGTCAAAAAGGCCAATTTAAACCAGGGCTGCTCTGTCTGTGTACGAATATCCTGGGTTAACTTGTCCACTACACGCTCATCTGTCGCTGCGATCTGCCCACCTGGATTGAAATAATCACTATCAGCAATATTGCCAAAAAACATCTGCTTCATGTTAAAGCGATCTAGGTTGGACTGCGTGTAGGAACGTACTTGATAACCATTCTGCGCCAACGTTTTAGTTAACATTGTTTGATATTTAAGCGGTGCTGACTGGGCCAGAGACATATAGTTTGGCTGCAAGCCATACATCAAGCTGAACATCCCGGTAACGGTTACGCTGCCACCACTGTAGTGATTATTAAAGCGCCAGTGATCGCGGCTAAATCGGTACATATTTGGCGTCACTTCAGCGTTCAACATGCCCTGTTGCCAACTTTCGAGCACCACAAAGAGTACATTGTAGCGCGGTGCTTGCGCCTCACACGACATAGCTTGGCGCGGGTAATTGAAAAGGCCTCCCTCGTTATTTTCAGCCAGTAAATCATCGCGCTGCTCAACAGGTTTTTCAATCGGGGCAGGTACCCATTCAGGGTAATCCCGCTCCAGACGGTTCATCGTGCTATGTGAGGTGGTTGGGAAATAGATCGGCAATAGTGGGGTGTAACGAATAATGAACGCCTGCTTGTACTGGTAGGCCCACATATGAATAGACTGCCCAAGGATAAAGAGCGCGAGTACCGACAGGTGCAATTTAACACTGGGGAAGGTTTTCCAGCGCTGAGCTGCGCGAAACAGCAACACATTTAACACTAGCATTAACAGTGTACCTATTGCACTTAGAGAAAGAATAAAGGTCGAGAACCCCATCCCCTTAAAATCGAAAATCACCATCTGTAAAAAGACGCTGTCGACATGGAAGCGATAGAGGTTAAAAACAAACACATCCCCTATCATCAAAATATCGAACACTATTTTTGGTACGATGGCCAAATAGCGCAGGTATGGCACATACACCAGCGGCGCCACAAGCAACGTGCACAGCAGTAATAGAATGTAATAGTAACTCGGTATCGATACGAGATAGAGCCAGGCAATGGGCTGCTCTGGCGGGGCGAGTTGAAATAGAAAGAAAAAACAAACCAGTGCCAAACTGACACTGCTTATCAAAGTATAGGTAAACAGGCAGCGCAGGGTGTAGCGCTTTCCAGTGGCTTGCTCTCCATTGTACAAACTGCCTTGCAAGTAGAACCCCTTGTTATATCTATTGTTATTATTAACGTATTTGCCGGCCACCTCGCAGCCGGCAGGTTTGCAGTTAGTTAGCCCATCAAGGTTTCAATATATTTAGTCAGTACGTCGATCGCCACTTGGTTACGACTGCCCGGGATAATCAAATCAGCGTGGCGCTTGCTAGGCTCGATAAACTTATAAAATGATGGACGCACACTGGTTTCGTACTGCGATATAACTGACTCCATCGTTCTACCGCGCTCAACCACATCGCGTTTTAGACGACGGATAAAACAAAAATCAAGCGGCGTATCAACATAGAGTTTTGCATCGAGCAGTTTCAGAAGGCGACGATGGGTGAAGAGCAAAATGCCTTCGATAATAATGACTTTTTTGGGCGTCAAACGCTCACTGTTTTCACTGCGTGTGTGGTTAACAAAATCGTACAGCGGCACATCGACATCTTCACCAGCTACCAGCGCTTCTATGTGATCACACAGTAAATCGAACTCTTTCGCTTTGGGGCTATCGTAGTTAACCTCTAGACGCTCTTGCATTGTCATGTGGTTTTGACAGCGATAGTAGGAATCTTCGCATATTAACGCCACATCCCCTTCGCGGCTTTTTGAGACGCGCTCAATCAGGGTGTTTGACAACACGGTCTTACCTGAGCCTGAAGCCCCGGCAATCCCTACTATTAAGGGTTTTTCTGTGTTCAAAAGTCTATATCGCTCTGCTAGTGAATTCCGCGCTGCGGAAAAGAGCGCAGTCTAACATACTCACCTTGGATAAAACACGCGGTGGCATCAAGCAATACCTGCACATGCGCCGTCACTACTGCCATTGCCATACACAATCGCAACCCTTTATTAGCGGACATTGGCATTTACTTTTTACGCAGTTACTTCGCAGGGCGCTATAAACACGCCTAAAACAGCTGTGGCAAACAACACGATACGTTGTTTTAGGTCTCACAGACGGGTTAATTATCGGTTCTAAGGACTCACCACTATGCTATTTACTGTGCGTATCAATGCCTCGTCATTCGCACACTAGCTGTAAGTCCCCTGTAACTGGCAACCAGAGGCAGCACCTGCAATATAAGGGTTAAGTAACTCTACCGGTAAATCAGGCTGCACTCTTGGGTAGCGCGGCTCCCCTCTGTCGTTAAGCAGCACACTCTCCCAGCCGCGGGTGAAGCGCACAAAATCATTGCAAAAGGCTTCACCGTATTCCAGGCAACCTGCAAGGATTACATCCAGATAACTCAGGACAATGGGATGCTGCTCACACGGAGCGATAACGCTATCGGTTTGATACAGCCAAATATTCCCCTGCGGTAAGGCCTCATCGGCGTAGGTACTTATCTGTTCACGGCTAACCAACTGGCGCGAATAACCCTCTTCTCGCTTATCAAAGCTTGGCAGCTCTGATGCCTCAATTTCCACAATCACCCCGTTGCACTGAACTCCATCAGCGGGAACCACCACCACAGAGCTCATTGCAACACTCTTTGAGATAAACGACCAGTGACGCTCAAAGCCGCTTACCTTGACCGCTATAGCACGTCCTGTTTCACCAGTCGCACTGCGACTGATACTGTTAATTAAACTACCGTAACCAAAAATAAAATGCCGCTCTGACACGCCGACCTCTTCGTTGTTAACTTAATTGACTTGGCACTAAAAGCACCACTCTCACTCACTGCACGCCTGTCATAACACGAGCCATGTCTTTACCAGACCTAAGGTGCTAATGACTAATAACATCCCTCCCATTACACGGTAAAAGACAGCCGTCTCAGCGCGCACTAAATAACGGTGAAACATCTGCCCCAGCAGATGGCCCAGCGTTACAAGGGGCAGTAACCATAAGTGTTGCATCCATTGAAAATCAACCCCGGCCAGCAAAAAAGCCAACGCTTTAATCCCCACTAAGATAAACCAGAGTACAAAGAGCGTATCACGCAGTTGTAATTTACTCACATGGGCGGCAAAAACCGCCACTATCAGCGGCGCTCCAATTAACGAAGCACCACTGATATAACCGCCGACCATTAAAAAAACCGCATCTAACCAACGGCTGTTGCTCTTGAAGGGCTTGTTGAATACATAGCCGATGGCATAGGCAAACACGACAATAAAAATCAACGTGCTCATCCACACTCCAGGCATAGTGAGCAAGCCAAAGACACCGACCAATTTAGGGATAAACATAATCGCGAGCGCGATTTTTAAATAGCGCCAATCAATGCTGCTAGCACTGTCTTGACGGCGCGTAGAGAAATACCCTGTCAAGGCAATCCACGCTGAAAAAATTAGCAAGTGGATAGCGATTAAAGGCAAAAAGACGATAGGATCATCGTGAATCAGCAGCAAAAAAGGCAGCGACAAGACAGCCCCGCCAAACCCCAGCCCCGAGCGCACGAAGCCACTCCAGATAAAGACCGCGCCCACAGCCACTAGCTGCATCATCGAC
>JBMZCU010000302.1:0-4436 GCA_049613705.1 Pseudomonadales bacterium
TTCACAGTGGAACAAGGATTTGGACAATGCGGCCAATAAGGCCTTTGTCTCAAGCTTTGAAAGCGAGTACGGCCGTCTGCCTTCACTCTACGCCAGTCAGGGCTTTGACACTGCCAATCTGATCCTCTCGGCGATGCAAAAAGCCGATGTCAAAGATCAGGGGGCCTTTCGCAAAGCGCTGGCCAGTGCTGACTTCGACTCCGTGCGCGGCGACTTCAAATTCGGCCCCAACCAGCACCCGATCCAAAATATCTACGTGCGCGAAGTCATCAAAGAGGGCGATGTCTTGACTAACAAGATCATCGCCACGGGTCTTAGCAATCACGGCGACGCCTACGCCGCTAACTGCAAGCTCTAAGCTGACCGAGCTCGCAGCAGTGGCTGCGGGCTAGCAAGTAACGCTACCTGCAGTTTTCACTGCAGGTGTTTTCCTTATTTCCCAGTGTCTTCGGTGAGCAGCGCTCGCTGTGGTGGAGATCTATGACCGCAACACTACTACTCGAACAACTGCTCAATGGATTGCAGTTTGGCATGATGCTCTTTTTGATGTCGGCGGGCCTGACCTTGGTCTTTGGTGTCATGGGGCTGATCAATCTCGCGCACGGGGTGCTCTACATGGTGGGGGCGTTCGCCTGCGCTGTGGTGGCACAAGTGACAGGCTCCTTTTGGCTTGGCTTGCTGGCGAGTCTGGCCGCAGCGGCAGTGGCTGGAGTAATCATCGAAATTGGCGTTGTGCGCAAACTCTATGACAGGGATCACCTCGATCAGGTGTTGGCCACGTACGCGCTGATTTTAATTTTCTCCGAGGGAACGCGCTGGATTTTTGGCGCCTTTCCGCTGTATCTCAACGTTCCCGAGGTTTTGGCTGCGCCGATCACTCTGTTTGAGGGCTTTGCCTACTCGCGCTATCGGCTCTTTATCATCGCCGTGGGCATCGTTCTGGCGCTGGGGCTCTACTATTTGATTGCAAAAACCCGCCTTGGGATGCGTATCCGTGCAGGGGCATCTGACCGGCAGATGATCGCAGCGCTCGGAGTGGATATTCGCACGCTCTACACACTGGTCTTTGCATTAGGCGCTGCATTTGCAGGGCTCGCCGGGGCACTGCTCGGTGCAGTGCAATCGGTGGAAGTGGGGATGGGAGAACCTGTGCTCATCCTCGCCTTTGTCGTGGTGGTGATTGGGGGGATAGGCTCGATTAAGGGCGCTTTTATTGGCGCACTGCTGGTCGGAGTCGTCGATACCTTGGGCCGGGTGTTTCTGCCGCAGTTGTTTGCACTTTTCTTGAGTCCCGAGAGCGCGACGAGTATCGGCGCTGGGCTTGCAAGTATTTCAATTTATATTTTGATGGCGATCATTTTGGTTGTGAAGCCTAAGGGGTTGGTACCGGCAAATGGCTAACTGGACGAGAGAACACAGTGTCAATTTGATTATTTTTGCAGCGCTTTTGCTGGTGCCGTTTATCGCGCAGCAGCTCGATGAGGTGTTCTACATTACCTTGGCGACGAAAGTGGCGATTCTGGCCCTGGCAGGGGTGGGGCTCAATTTGGCGCTGGGGCTGGGCGGATTGGTGTCCTTTGGCCACGCCGCCTTTTTTGGCCTGGGAGGCTATGTGGCGGGGATTTTAGGCTCCCACGCGTTGAACCTTGAGTTGATGTTCAGTATTGGTGAGACCCAGATCATGGGCACCACCAATATGTTGATCATCTGGGCAGTGGCGCTCTTGGTAAGTGCCTTGGCTGCACTGCTAATCGGCTACTTCAGCCTGCGCACGAGCGGGGTCTATTTCATTATGATCACCCTGGCATTCGCGCAAATGATTTATTATTTTGCCATCGCCTGGCCCACCTACGGCGGTGAAGATGGGCTATCTATTTATGTGCGCAATCAGCTGCTGGATATCAACACTTTGGCACCGATGAATTTCTTTTTGATCTGCTTTGCGCTCTTGTGTGTGGGCTTAGTGCTCTACAGCCGGATTCAGCACTCGCACTTTGGCAGTGCACTGCAGGCGGTGCGTCAAAATGAGCAGCGCGTGGCCGCTGTGGGGATTAAGCCGTTTGGGGTCAAGCTGACAGCCTTTGTGATCTCAGCGATGATCACAGCCATTGCCGGTGCACTCTTCGCCGACCTCAACCGCTTTGTCAGCCCGGATATGCTGTCTTGGCACACCTCCGGTGAAATTATGATTTTCGTGATTATCGGTGGCGTGGGCAGGCTCTTTGGCCCCGTGGTGGGCGCGATGATCTATATCATTTTTGAGTTCTATTTTTCAGGGCTCACAGAGCACTGGGCGCTGTTTCTTGGGGTTGTGCTGCTGGCGGTCGTGCTGTTCGCCCGCGGCGGTGTGATAGGGCTTGTTGCCGGGAGGGAGCGCCATGTCTGATGCCATTTTAAATATCATCAATTTGCACAAGCGCTTCGGTGCACTGCAGGCCACAGATAATGTATCACTGGATCTGCGCCCCGGGGAGATTCACGCCATTATTGGGCCCAATGGCGCCGGCAAGTCGACCTTGATCAAGCAAGTGTGTGGCGAACTGCAGCCGGACAGCGGTAGCGTGCAGTTTCTAGGTGCCAACATCACTAACTTAGATGTCGCTGAGCGCGCCAGAGCAGGGCTTGGGCGCACCTTCCAAATCTCTTCGCTGGCGATGGAGTACTCCGCGCTGCGCAATGTGATGCTCGCCGTACAATCCATCCAGGGATCGACCTATCAATTGCTGCGCGCACTGCGCCGCGATACAGCCTTGCGCGATCAGGCGATGGCTGCGCTGGTGCGCGTAGGGCTTGAGCAGCGCGCGGATGTGCGCACCGCTGAACTCTCTCACGGTGAGCGGCGTCAGCTGGAGATTGCGGTGGCACTGGCGCTAGAGCCTAAGGCATTTATGATGGACGAGCCGATGGCGGGCATGGGGAGCGAGGGCTCACTGCGTTTGACCGGCTTCCTTGATCAGTTGCGCGAGCGCGCGCCGATACTCTTGGTTGAACACGACATGGATGCGGTATTTTCTCTGGCTGATCGGATCTCTGTGCTCGTTTACGGCAAGGTCATCATGACGGGCAGTGTCGATGAGGTGCGCAGCAGCGAAGCTGTACAAAAGGCCTATTTGGGTGAGTGAGTTGTATTGTTTAAAGCGCCAATTGAGCGCACCTTGTGGGGGAGTTAAGGGTGTTATTGCAGATTAAGTCACTGGAGACGTTTTACGGTGCATCACAGGCGCTGTTCGGGGTCGATTTGAACATCGAACAGGGCCAAGTCGTCGCGTTGATGGGGCGCAATGGCATGGGCAAGACCACCACAATCAATACCCTGTGCGGGATCTGTCGCGCCAGTGGCGGTGATATTTTATTTGATGGACAATCGATTACCCAGCTGGCGTCGCACAAAGTGGCGCGCTTGGGGGTGGGTCTAGTACCGGAGGGGCGACGCTGCTTTGGCAATTTATCGGTGCAGGAAAACTTGCTGGTGGCGGCGCGCCAGGGTCATACCGACGGCCTATGGGATCTCGCGGCGGTGGAAGAGCTTTTCCCGCGCCTAGGGGAGCGCTACGCACAGAGTGCGAGCTCACTCTCTGGAGGAGAGCAGCAGATGTTAGCGATTGGTCGCGCACTGATGACCAACCCCAAGCTGCTGATTTTGGATGAGGCGACCGAAGGGCTGGCACCGGTAATTCGCCAGGAAATTTGGCGCGCTATCAAAGCGCTCAAGGCAAGGGGGCAGTCGATTCTGATTGTCGATAAGACCCTCAGTGAACTGCTGCCAATCGCCGACCGCTGCATAGTCCTTGAGCGCGGAAAAACGGTGTTTAACGATGTCACTGGCGCGCTCGATGATGAGATAGCGCAGCGCTATCTGGGGGTGTAGTCGATGTATACTTTGCAGCAGCGCGTTGGTTTTGCCCACTGTGATCCTGCGGGAATCGTCTTTTACCCGCGCTACTTTGAAATGATCAATACGAGTGTCGAGCGCTGGTTTAGCGATGCGCTGGGCTATTCGTTCGCCCAGATGCACGTGCGAGACAAAGTGGGCGTGCCCACTGTGAGCATAGAAACTCAATTCCACGCCCCTAGCTACCTCGAAGACCTGCTGACATTTGAGCTATCACTTCGCGCCCTTGGCCATAAGAGTGCGGATGTAGTGATAGATGTCCACTGCGCTAACGCGAAGAGAGTCAGCGTTGTCCTGACCTTAGTGTTTGTCGAACTTAGCGCTGCGCGCCCGCACTCACAGCCATGGCCTGAGCAACTGCGACAGAAAATGCTGGCTTTTGTACGCACTTAACGCGTTCTTTAGTCCTGTGATGTTGTTATAAGCGGCTGAATTGCATGCTTTTTTCTGTGGCCTTTTTTGCAAAGCAAACGTTTAGCCTTGCGTTAGTTGCAGTCATTTATCGCTGCTTTTGTCGCTACTTATCGCCCGCTGCACCTTGATT